>JAIEKC010000228.1:0-7568 GCA_029064505.1 Acetatifactor sp. | reverse complement strand
GATGGCGGCCACCGTGCCCACATTCATAAAAACCGGCGTCGGGATCACACCGTGCACTGTCACAAGCTCTGCCCGTTTGGCTCTGCCTTCCTGTTTAAGAATACGATACATCTCTGATCATTCCTCCCACAGTTCCTCCCAGAATTCCTCCAGAGTGATGCCCTCTTCGGTGATCATTGTAGCGGCATCCACTCCCACATAACGGAAATGCCAGGGTTCATAGTCAATACCTGTTATATCTTCCTTCCCCTTGGGATATCTCAATATGAAGCCATATTTATAGCTGTTTTCCGCAAGCCACATTCCCGCCGGTGTATCGGCAAATCCTTCGTTCAGATCCGTGTACGTGTCCGACACGATATCCAGCGCAAGCCCCAGCCTGTGTTCGCTTGCGGCAGGCACAGCCACCACCCGGCTGCCCAGCTGATATGCTTCCAGATAGGACATTCCCCTGTTCATATAGAATTTGATCTTCTTGTTAAACAACACTTCCTGATAAGCCAGATCGCGATAAGGAGAACAGATACGAAGAATGATATTATCCTCTCTTGCATCCTGAAGCATATTCAGCAGATCGTCAATGATCCTCGCGTCACAATGCATCGTACCTTTCATCGTCTGGATATCTCCCAGAGGGAACTCATAACCGTCAGGGATCGAGTGCTGCTTATTGATCAGAAGCAGCTTCCAGTCATCCCTGGAAAATTCCACCGTTTCTCCCGCTGCCGTATGGCCCTCACCGGTTCCGTTGGGCTGTGTCGCCGCCAGGATGTCAACCGCACTGTACTTTGCCTCTATTTCCATGCCGTGGGTGGTTTCCAACACTTCCCCTTCCAAATCCATTTCATCATCTTCCAGAAGCGCCAGTTCCTCCAGATCGATCTCCGCCTCCTCCGCCAGCACAATATTCTGCGCCTCCGCGGAGACATTGTTCAGATTCATGTCATTCTCCCCCCCTGAAATAAACATGGGAAAAGAGAAACTGCTGTATACCACAAACAGCAGACATGTCATGATGAGCATGGAAAAGCGCTTCACATTTCCCCTTGCATACACGGCACCCCGAAAAGGCAGCCCGCCCACAAAGGATACGGGTTTCATACAGATGCGGTGAAAGCTGCTTTTACTCTCGACATATGCTATTTTCTTACGGAAACGTTCTTCCGGTGTCAATTTCGTTTTCATTTGCATTCTGCACCTACTGTTTAAAATATAGGTAACTATTCAGAACCAACCTCAAAACGCTGCCTGTTTCCCCGGTGTCCGGCTCCCGCCAAATAAATTTGTCTGAACAGTTACAAATATAGATAGCTGTTACGGATACGTAATCATAATCTATCTTATCATACTTTTTTCCTATATGCACTACTTTCTTTAAAAAATTGTAACAGCCCGGAATCCTCCTTAAAAACACGGTCCGTTTCCTGCGCCGTACGCATGGCATATCATACGCTTCATGGGAAAAAGGACAGGATAACGATACCGCGGCAATTCCCGGGCACAATACACGGAAATACCCGGACACAATGTCAGGGCATATGAAAAAACAGTTGCTATTTTAAAAATATGCCGTTATAATTTAGTTATATACAGTTAAATCTGACAAGACATTTTACTCATTGTAGATATATCAACAGCTTGCACTATGGAGGATAAGCATATGGCAGGATCAGCAATTGGCACTATTTTCAAAATTACTACCTGGGGGGAATCCCATGGAGCGGCGCTCGGCGTGGTCGTAGACGGCTGTCCCGCGGGACTGCCCTTATGTGAGAAAGATATCCAGAAATATCTGGACAGGCGCAAACCCGGCACCAGCAGTATTACGACTCCCAGAAAAGAGGACGACAAAGTGGAGATCCTCTCCGGTGTCTTTGAGGGAAAAACCACCGGCACGCCCATTTCCCTCATGGTGCGCAACACCTCCCAGAAACCCGGAGATTACGGCGAGATCGCATCCTACTACCGCCCCGGGCATGCGGATTACACATATGACGAAAAATATGGCTTCCGGGATTACCGCGGCGGAGGACGTTCCTCCGGCCGTGAGACTCTGGGCCGTGTGGCTGCCGGAGCCATCGCCTGCAAGATCCTGGAACAGATGGGGATCACCGTCTGCGCCTATACACGTTCCATAGGCACGATCTGGGCGGATATGAAGCATTTTGACCGGTCTGCCATCCTGCAGACCGCCACTGCCATGCCTGACCGCAAGGCGGACAATGATGCCATCTCTTACCTGGAGGGCGCAAAGAAACAGTCCAATTCCGTGGGCGGCTGCATGGAATGTATGGTGGAAGGCGTACCTGCGGGTATAGGCGATCCTGTCTTTGATAAGTTAGACGCAAATCTCGCAAAAGCCATCATGTCCATCGGTGCGGTAAAGGCTGTTGAGATCGGAGACGGTTACAAGGTCTCCTCCCGCTATGGCACAGATAATAACGATGCTTTCCACATGGAGAACGGCAAAGTGGTAAAGACCACCAATCATGCCGGCGGTATCCTGGGCGGAATCAGTGACGGCAGCCCGATCCTGATCCGTGCTCATGTAAAGCCCACTCCCTCTATCTACTCGACCCAGAAGACAGTCAACAAGTCCGGAGAAGAGATTCATGTTAACATCAAGGGGCGGCACGATCCCATCGTAATTCCCAGAGCGGTAGTCGTCATGGAGTGCATGACTGCCCTGACGCTGCTGGATGCCATGTTGGTCAATATGTCGGCAAAGCTGGATAATGTAGTGAATTTCTATAAGAAATAGAGGCTCCGTTCAGGGGCTATATATGAAGCAGCCGGTATCCAAAAGGATCCGGCTGCTTCATATATGTCCTGACATCTGTCAGAAAGTGATCTTCAGATATGTCTAACGCAGTTTATGGAAAATAATACAGTTGGGCACATCTACCTTTATCGCGGGACCATTCATGATCAGGGTCCTGTTTTCCGTGTCCACATTGAAAAATGTCATATCGTTGCTCTCATGGTTCAGGGATACCATGAATTTGTTGTTGGGAAACAGGCTTGCATCCTTGGGATATTCTCCGCTGATAGGCAGACAGAAAAGCCTGGTCAGGAGGCCGGTCTCCTTGTCAACACTGTAAAGCACCGCTGAGTTATCTCCCGCGTTGGTACTCAGCAGATAATTATAATCCTCGGAAAACGTCAGCGCGCTGGAGGCGTTGATCTTCTCATTGCCGATATTATGGATTGTCTGGATCTTCTCAAACACAGGGACATTATTCTTATCCTCATAAAAATATACGTCAATATAACATTTCCATTCATGTACAACATAAATGTATTTGCCGTTCTCGGAAATCTTGATGTGGCGGGGCGCGGACTCCAGTTCGCTCCGTATGATATCTACCAGCATCACCCTGCCCATCATCGTATCAAAACGGTACACATTTACATGATCCATTCCCTGATCCGCCACCAGCAGATATTTATTATCATGAGTCATTCTCGCGCAGGTAATATGGGGGCGGAAATTTCTCTCTGCCACACTGCCCATACCCTTATGAAAAATTTCATCTGTTATGTCTCCGATGGAACCATTCTCTTTCAGCCGCAGCACCGTGAGCTTACCATCATGATAGCCTGCTACAAACAGGAAGCGGTCCGTATAGTCCGTGGAAACATAGCAGCCCCTCATTCCGTTGATCGGGGCGAAATTCATCATTTCCAGACTTCCGTCCTCCAGAATGCAGTATGACTCTATTCCGAAATCCGTGATGGAATAGAGATATTTTCCGTTATGTGAAACAGTCACATAGGAAGAATTGGTGATTTCCACCTTACCCTTCTCATTGAATCTTCCCTTCTCCATATCCACGTCGTATATTTTTATGCCATGCTTGTCTCCATGGGTATAAGTGGAGACATATGCCACATATTTGTCCTGATCCATGAGAAATACCTCCTTTTACTTTCTTCTAAATATAGCACAAATAAAAACAGCGGTCAACCTTCATAGGGACCGCTGTCTTTTATAAATTTATAACGTGAAAGCTATTCCTGCTTTGTCAGGATTCACAGCCACAGTCATCCCGGGATGAGGAACGGGAAACTTCAGGGAAATCCTGCCAGTGAGGCGGATTCATGTTAGGGACATCACAGCTGTTATTATCAGACATTCTCTCCCCGCGTCTCTCTCCATGTCTCTCCCCACGTTCCTCTCTCTCGTTCATACAATCCGATCTGCAGTCGCAGTCACGCTCACGCTCTTTCAGTTGTCTCCTCACGGCTCTCTCACTGCCGCACTCGTTAACAGCCCTCTCTACGGCGCGCCTGCAGCCGTTCCTTTGTTCTTCCCTGTCACAGCCGCATTCATCGTTACCGCAGCGGTTATTGCCACGGCCACAGCCATTTCCACAGCCATTTCCACAGCCACAGTTACCCCCGCATCCTCCAAAACAGGACAACAAAAGAATAATCCATAAACAATTCATATTTTTCACCCATTTGGTCTATTTACTGTATTTTATGTTATTGACCGGAGACTGTGCATGTCAGATTCAGACTCATGCCGGGGAATTGCGGAAAAGGGAGCAAGATCCACTGTGCGGACTTTGCTCCCGTAGAAAGATCAGTATGGCTTTTTCAGTAATTTTCTGCGGATGTAACGGAAAGTCTTCTCCTCTCCGTTCCTTGCCAGCATCCGCAGTATATGCTCCAGTTTCTCCGCCGTATCAGGATGTATCGGCACCTTGCCCTTTCCCTGGAGATAATATTCCAGCGGAGCGGCATCGGTATAGTCTTTTCCCTTATACACCTTGCTGGCGGCAATCCTGTCCATGACCATCTCTGCCAGATATTTATCCGGCATGGAAACCGGTATCATACTGCCCGGTGCCGCATGCATACTATAGTCGATCCAGTATTCGTAATGATGCCTGTTCCTTCCCTTATGGTGAAGCCACGCACCGGAATATCCGATATCCTCACGTTCCGCATTGTTGGGACTTCTGGTCCCCTGATAATATTTCATTCCTACCCTAAACTCTGTGGGACTGTACTTAGACATGTCATGCAGGATCCCCTGCTTATAAAGTCCTATCCTAAAGCAGCCCTGAGCCACCAGATATTTATGATAAGTGATCGTCTTAAAATGGTTCCATGCCTTACCCATTTTTCCTGCTCTTCCTTCTCACCGTTTTTTCCGGTTCTTCCACACTACAGTAGATTGCAACGCTCCTGGGCGTGAGACGCCTGACATACTCTTCCTCTGCTGCAGTTTCCTCGCCGGTGGAAAAGACACACTTCCACCTCATGCCCCTGGGCAGCCTGGGCAGCGCCAGCTCATGACTCTCCCAATGCATATTCATCGCAAGATATAGAAAGTCGTCTTCTTTCCCGTCAGGCTTTAACGAATATTTCCCGCAATACAGAATACCAATATGCCGATTATAGCTCTCCGTCTGTGCCCGCCAGGCATTTTTCCCATGATAGGACAGATCGGGATAACCGCAGGACAGATAATCCATGAGCTTTACCTCCTGCTCGCCGCGCAGGACAGGATGATCTCTCCTGAATTGCACCATCATCTTCCAGAAGTCATACAGCTCCGAATGCCTCTGCAGATCGCGCCAGTCCAGCCATGTCGTGACATCATCCAGACAGTAGGGATTATTGTTGCCCCGCTGAGAATTACCGAATTCATCTCCCATGAAGATGAGAGGCATGGACTGGGTACACAACAGTATCGTACAGGCATTTTTGATCTGCCTCTGACGGAGTTCCCGTATCTTCCTCTTGCGGCTGTTTCCCTCCTCGCCACAGTTCCAGCTGCAGTTGTAATCGCTCCCATCGCGATTTCCCTCACCGTTTGCCTCATTATGTTTATGATCGTAGGATACCATATCCATCATGGTAAAACCGTAATAATTGGTAATATAATGAACCCTTCCTGCCTTATAAGGGATCGTGCGCATCTGATACAGCAAGTTCTCCAGCATATTCTCATCGCCCTTCAGGAAGCGGCGCACCGTATACAGATAATCGTCCTGACAGCATGCCAGATGCGGGAACCGGGGCATCTCATCCCTGCCATAGACGGCATTGATATTAAAATTATAGTACCAAATCTTTGTATCTGCCAGCAATGGGTCCGAAGCCGCCACCTCTGCCTGCAGATCCGTCCCCATAAGATGGAAGCCGTCCACATGATACTCCAACACCCAGAAACGCAGTATCTCCGGTATGGATGCCGCCCTGACTTCTCCGGGGAAGTAAAACTGCATCACAAGCTCCATGCCGTTTTGGTGAAGGGCCTTCACCAGCTCCTTAAATTCCGTGACGGGGTCGTCTCCCGCGGCATAGCCTGCTTTCGGCGCGTAATAATAGCCTTTCTTATATCCCCAGTAATTCAGCTTCGATTCCTGTTCCTGTATCTGAAAACCATAATTTATCACCGGGATCGTCTCCTGCTCCAACTCTAAAAATTCATAGCAGGGCTGTAATTCTATGGTGGTAATGCCCGTCTCCCTCAGGTAAGGGATCTTCTCTATGATCCCCCTGAAAGTTCCTCTGTGGGCTACTTTGGAGGACGAATGCGCCGTGAATCCCCGCACATGCATACAGTAGCCGACACTTTCCGAATAACCCAGGCGGGGATGCTCGTCCCCCTCCCAGTCAAAATCATCCGTGGGGATCAGCGTTTTCAGATCACATGCGTTCTTTAATTTCCCATATCCCTTTTTATTGTCAAAGCTTCTGCCAAAGGGATCCGGAAGCTGTCTGTCCTCCTCATAAAACTGATACGATATCTGGTCTGCCCTCAGGCCTTCCATATATTTGCAATAGACATTACCGGTTCTTTCCCCGGCAGAAAAAGCCTCTCTCCGAAGCTGTCTTCCCGTCTTTCTGTTATATAGGATAACCCCGCAGGAGGCTGCCTTTGTGGCATAGGCAAAACGGATCATGCCGGCATCGGCATGCGCACCAAGAGGATAGGGATTTCGCTGCGTTTTACTTTTTGTCATAATGTCCCGCCTTTCTCTCCAGATAATTTTATTATAATGTATTGCAGGAAAAATCACAAGCGGTTATACTTAAAACTGTAATGAAAACTGTAATACAGGCTACGGTTCACTTCCAAGATCAGCGAACCGTAACCGACACGGCGTAACAGTTCGAACAAGTCACCGAATCATTGCTGCAATGCGGCTGATGCGTATTGTGACACACATGGAGGATGCATATGACAAAACAAAATGATTACGAAGATGAAGAAATGACCGTGGAGCTGGAACTGGAAAACGGTAAAATGGTAAACTGCGCGGTCATTACCATAATGACTGTGGAAAAGAAAGATTATATCGCTCTTCTCCCGCTGAACGAAAAAGGGGAAAATGAGGACGGAGAAGTCTGGTTCTACGCATACAGCGAAAATCCCGACGATCCCAACGAGGAGCCTGTGCTGGATTACATCGAAGACGATGACGAGTACGAAAAGGTGGCGGATGCTGTCGACGAGTATCTGGACAACGGTGAGTTCGATGAACTGGGGGATGAGGAATGATCCCACGGGCGGCTTCCCGGCCGCGTATATCTTTCCGTGCCAGCTT
>JAIEKC010000227.1:0-5500 GCA_029064505.1 Acetatifactor sp. | reverse complement strand
TCCCCGTTTCCCGCATTTTATCATAATCAAATCCCGACGCATTATATACGTCTTTCTGATAATTATTATCCCAGCCGCACCCCTGCCTGCTCTCCTGCATTCCCATGGCAAGCGTGACTACAGTGGGAATTCCCTTTGACCGCTCTTCTCCCGAGCGCGCCTCATATATCCTGTATATCCCGGCAAAGAGCGCCAGGGACAGCACAACGGATAACGCAGCCGCCACCGGAAGCCTTTTATCCCGCTTTCCGATAAAATGCACCAGTGCCACCAGCGCCAGCGCCACATAGATGATCGTAGTGCTCTGACGCACCAGCTGCGCCAGTGTCAGCGTCAGAACCATTCCCGCCAGATGCCCTGCTCTTCCCTTCCTGCCATAGCGGCACAGAAAGAAGAATCCCAGAAACGCAAGAAATATGCTCAAAATATCCCCGTATACCCAGGGCGTGTAGAAAAACAGCGGGAAACAGAGCCCCGCCATCAGGCAGTACAGTACTTCCGTACAGAAGCCGCCGCCCCACTCTTTCACCAGCCGGTATCCCGTATAGACGATCCCCGTGACCGCCAGCGCATTGATCACCTGCAGCGGACGGTACTGAAAGGGCTCCGTCACATGATACAGCAATTCTGTCAGGGAGATCAGTCCCAGCTGGTAGGGATAAATATGACAGTAGCCTCCCTGCTTCAGAAAAGAAAAATCACCCATACAAAAATAAGAAGCCCCACCGTAAATAAAAGCCTGATCTCCCGTGGGCAGCCTCTCGCCCGAGAAGATCCACCAGATGCTCACCGCAAAAGCCCATACCGATATCAGCACGGCGATCCCCTCCGAAAGTATCCGACGGATCTTATCGCTGATCCGCCGTTCCAGCCGGATCAGGCCCCCAAAGAGGATACAGCAGAACACTGCCGCCAGGAGATTTGCCGCCACACTGTCCCGCTTGTGAAACAGGATCTCCTCCCCGCCGGGCAGCATATACCAGGTGTCCGCCAACGCACATATGACAAGGAGCAGCATCATCGCTGCTCCCGCTGTTCTGATGATCCCCAGGCTTATCTTAATCATCCTCTTATACATTAAAGCAACTGCCTCCCACGAACTCCCTGCAGATGGAATTGTTGGGCAGACCCTCGCTGGGCATCCCCAGGAAATAATTCAGGAACTTCAACAGCCTCTTCGCCTCATAATATTCCGGATCCCCCTTGGGAATCTGGAACAACAGCGGCTCGGCAAAAGTCTTCAGCACTGCCAGCTCGTAAATCTGCGCGGAATTGAACATAGCGTCAGCGTCCTCCTGAAAGGGGAATATATTTTCCTCTTCCCCCCTGCGGACGGAAGACCACATGGCAATGGTACCCTGTGCCGCCGTCCCTCTGGTGCGGGCATCCCGGATCATCCTGCGCAGCAGCCGCCCGTCCGTGGTGGGAATACGGTTGTGCGCGTCCACATTCAGAGTGGTCAGGGCACTGATATAAATCTTGTACTTGCTCTCGTCCGGCAAAGCATAGGACATCTTTTCGTTTAAGCCGTGGATCCCCTCGATCACCAGAATGTCATCCGCTCCCAGCTTTTTGAAATTCCCCTTATACTCCCTCTTTCCGATCTTAAAGTTAAATTCCGGAAGCTCCACTTCCTCGCCTGCCAGCAGCTTCGTCATGTCTTCATTGAACTGTTTTACGTCGATGGCCTCCAGACACTCGAAATTATATTTGCCGTTCTCGTCCTTCGGAGTCTTCTCCCTGTCCACAAAATAATTATCCAGCGCGATGGGATGGGGCATCTTCCCCAGGGTCCGCAATTGAATGGAAAGCCTGTGGGAAAAGCTGGTCTTACCGGAGGAGGAAGGCCCGGCGATCATCACAAACTTCACATTACCGCGGTCTGTGATATCCTTCGCGATCTCAGCAATCTTGCGCTCCTGTTCCGCCTCCTGGATCAGCAGCAGATCACTCAGGGACCCGCTGCATATCTGGTCGTTCAGGTCGCCTACCGTCTCAATCCCGATCTTCTTTCCCCACTCTGTGGAAACCTTCATGGTCTGGAAGAGCTTCTTCTGCTCCTTAAAAGGTTCCACCACCATGGGATTCTTTTGCGTGGGCAGAAGCATCATAAATCCCTCGTCATAGGCGATCACGTCAAACCACTTCACATATCCCGTATGGGGCAGCATATATCCGTAATAATAGTCATAATAGCCCTGGATCTCATATACATTCACGGAAGAACTCATGCGGTATCGGAACAGCTTCTCCTTGTCCCTCATCCCATGAGTCCTGAACAGCTCCATTGCCTCCTCCAGCGGGTAAGAACGTTTCTTAAAAGGAAGCTTCTCCGCCACAAGCTGCCGCATGCGCTCCCTGATCTTATCCGCATTTTCATCTGTGGCCGGTATTCTTCCATCGGAGCTTACATAGTGGCCGTGCCCGATGGCAAACTCCACTCTGGTGTTCTGTGCCGTCTCCGCACCGAACAGATCATGTACCGCCTTTAAGAACAGCATGGTGGCCGTTCTCACATAGGTCTTGTATCCCACGCTGTCCTTTAAGGTAAAAAAGTCTACCCTGCAGTCCTTTGTGACCTTCTTGAACAATTCCCTGATCTTGCCGTTGGCAGCCGCCACAGCGATCGTTCCCCCATAATTCTCCTGATACTCCACCGCAATGGTCTCAAAAGAAGTTCCCTGCTCATACTGTTTCTGTTCCCCACAGATCGTAACTGTGACCATATCCTGTACCGTCCCTTCTCAAATAATTCAATGCCGCCGTTCATCCGCGCTGCTCGTCCGCCTGCAGCAGAAGAAGTGCTCTTTCCAGATGTTTCAGTTCCAGAAAAAGCTCCTCTTTTCTGGTCCCGCTCTTTTGGGAGCCCTTCCGCTCAAGCTGCGTGATAAGCTCCTCCACCGTCCGCTTCCGCTTCAAAAGATACTGCCTCAAAACCGGATGCTTTCCCAGAAGAAGCTGTTTACCGTACAGGTCATACAATTCATCCCGCATCTCTTCCCGCCTGCCGGATACCTCATATTCCGTCAGTTCATCATCCTTCGACCCCCATATGGGAGTCTGATCTGCGGACAAATTTCGCCCTCTGTATACCGCCCTCATGGCAAAATAGTACTTGCCATCCTCATAAATCGCCTCTTCCTCCGTGATCAGAAAGCCTGCCTTTCTTAAAAAAACACGAAATTCCGGTATCTCCGACTGAGGCTGCAGGATCAATTCCGAAAAAGCCCGGGTCTTTTCACCGCCCTCCGTCAGAATCTTCTCCATCAGCCTGCCGCCCATGCCCGCACAGATGAGAGTCTGTGCCTCCCCTCTATGATATGCGGAAAGCCCGTCCGACAGCCGGGTCTCTATGTACTCTTCCAATCCATGGGAAGCAATATGTTCCACAGCACCGGAAAGCGGCCCTTTCCTTACATCCATGGCAAGGCACTTCGGACATTTTCCCGTCTGCACCAGATAAATGGAAAGAAACGCATGATCGCAGCCCACATCCGCCACACAATTGCCTGCCGTTACCATGTCCGCAAGCATCCGCATCCGCCCGGACAACACCACTGTTCTTTCTCTTTTCCCGCTTTTGCCATTGACCGCACTGCTTTTGCCTTCTGTCGCTTTTTCCCGTTTTACCCTGTTTTCCTGATCTGCCACAGACTTTCGGTTACTCCTGTTTTCCTCATCTTCCACAGGCTTTCGGTTACTCCCGTCTCCCTGATTTGCTGCAGGCGTCCCGGTTAACTCTTTTCCCACATCTGTCACATATTCCCTTTTTAACGAATGATCCGATCCCGTCATCAGTCCAGATAGTCCTTCAGCTTACGGCTGCGGCTGGGATGACGCAGTTTGCGCAGCGCCTTTGCCTCAATCTGTCTGATCCGCTCACGGGTCACATTAAATTCCTTGCCCACTTCCTCCAGTGTACGCGCTCTTCCGTCGTCCAGGCCGAATCTCAGGCGCAATACCTTCTGTTCTCTCTCTGTCAGCGTGCCCAGCACTTCCACCAGCTGCTCCTTCAACAGAGTGAACGCCGCCGCATCCGCGGGCACGGGTACATTGTCATCCTGGATGAAGTCACCCAGATGACTGTCCTCCTCCTCGCCGATGGGCGTCTCAAGGGAAACCGGTTCCTGGCTGATCTTTAAAATCTCGCGGACACGTTCCACAGGCATATTCATCTCCTCCGCGATTTCCTCGGGAGACGGCTCCCTGCCAAGCTCCTGGAGCAGCTGCCTGCTGACACGGATGAGCTTGTTGATGGTCTCCACCATGTGTACGGGAATACGGATCGTTCTCGCCTGATCGGCGATCGCTCTGGTGATGGCCTGACGGATCCACCATGTGGCATAAGTGGAAAACTTATAACCCTTGCGGTAATCAAATTTCTCCACCGCCTTGATCAGTCCCAGATTTCCCTCCTGGATCAGATCGAGGAACAGCATGCCCCGTCCCACATATCGCTTGGCAATGCTGACCACCAGACGCAGATTTGCCTCCGCAAGACGCTTCTTCGCCTCCTGATCTCCCAGCTCCATCCTCTTGGCCAGCTCGATCTCCTCCTCCGCGGACAAAAGGGGAACCTTGCCGATTTCCTTCAGGTACATACGGACAGGATCCTCAATATTGATGCCGTCCGGAACAGAGATGTCCAGATTCTCCACATCCACCTCATCCTCGTCCGTGAGAATGATCTCCTCGTCATCCACATCATCTTCGGTAATACGCAGCACATCCACGGTGTTCTGTTCCAGGATCTCCAGAATCTTTTCAAACTGCTCCTCCTCCAGGGGCATGTCCGCAAAAAACTCATTGATCTCCTGATACTCCAGAACATTTTTCTTCTTTTTGGCGAGATTCAGCAGTTCCTTTACCTTCTCGTCAAATTTTGCCTGTGTGTTTTCATCCATTGTATTGGTTCCATCCTTCCTTATAGACTGCCCTTAGTCTTCACTTTAATCAAGGGAAATATGCGTTCGGGCAAGCTCCTCCAGAGCTTTCTTGCCCTCTATTACCTGATTCAGGGCATTTACATCCGTTCCCAGCTTTGCCGTATAATATTCATAACTGTTCTTCTTTACCGCAAGCACAATATCATGAAACGCCTTCTCGCGCTCCTGAAGTGTGGTGAGCTCCGGCAGATTTGTGTGAAAAAGCTCCGCTGCCGCCCTCTGCTCCTCCTCGTCCTCGAACATACTGATAATACCCGCAGGATTATAATCCCCCTGCTCCAGTTCCCGGAACAGCCTCTCCGCCACCCTGCGATACAGGTCCTCCGTAAAATCCTCCGCGGTAATATATTTTTTGATCTTTTCATAGAGCGAGGGCTCGTCCGTCACCCAGGTGATCAGCAGTCTCTGGGATTTCTTCGCCTTCTCCTCCGGCTTATTCTTCTGCTGTACACCGGACCTGGGCCTCTCGACAGGTCTTGCCAGCCCTGTCAGAGCCTCATATGTTTTCACCAGCTTTCTCAGGATCTCTACACCGCGAAAATTCGTTTCCGCAA
>JAIEKC010000226.1:0-3403 GCA_029064505.1 Acetatifactor sp. | reverse complement strand
CCCACGGCACAGTCCACATCTATGGTCTTATCCGCGCCGTTGTCCACATATTTACCACTGGAAAAACCGCCGCTGGCGGAGCTGCCAAGGGTTACATTTCCCATTGCCTTGGAGAGTTCATAATTGAAATCCCGCATGCTCCCTTCCAGTGTCAGGGATACATTTCCCATGGAACACTCCACGTTCGCGTTTCCGTTCAGGGTTCCCGCTGCCACAAATTCTCCCATTCCGATCTCCACATCCAATTTACCCATGACCGCTCTCTGAATCTCCACCTGACCCAGTCCCACGGAAACCTCCAGCTCTCCCGTCTGCAGGTCATCCAGACAGATCTGGCCCGCTCCTACCGACAGCGAAACCTCCCCGGCATACAGGCTGTCAAACTCTAACCGCCCTGCTCCCACTTCAATCTCCGCATCGTTAAAATACGTGCCCTCCGGAACATACAGAATGATCCGGCATCCGTTCAATTCATCCCACTTTTTAACCGACGCGGTGGACCGGATATAAAGCGTGCCGTCCTCCACATAGCTCTGCAGCTTTCCCGCATACCGCGCTTCCAGATAGAAATCGTTGTCCGGGGACGGTTCCGTGGTGAAACTGCAGGCGCCCACCTCAAGTTCCAGATCACGGATATTGTTTCCCAGGCTGAATTTCTCCACATTGCCTTTCAGAATATTGTAATGGCTGTTAAATCCGATGTCTTCCTCTATGATCTCATCGATCTGATCAAGTTCCTCCAGGATTTCCATATCATCCATCCAGCCCAGAATATCCGTATCATTTAGATAGATTCCCCATCCCCGGCCTGTGAAAGGGGTCAGATTCATGTGGACACGTCCCCCCGTAACGCTTTCCACCACATTCTCTATGGTGGTTCTGCCTCTTATGGAGCTTGCCACCGTGGCAAGCACAAAGCCGATCACGAACAGCACAAGCGCTGTGCTCGCACATATTTTCATAAATTTTTTCATATCCATACCTCCTTGTGTGCTTCAAAGAGGGGTATTTACACACCCTCCTGCACATACCGATCCATATTTGAAAGTTTACTTTCACACTTTCCGTCATGCCGTCAACGGTTTTCGGGGACTTTGGCATTTCTGCCCCTTTCCCGATCTCAGCGCTTTCCGTTGCACAGTCTGCATATCCCCTTGAAGACCGCCGGCGTGACAATGCCGGCCATGGCCACGGTCAGCATCAAGAACAGAAGACTCAGCGCGCCGCACACAAGCCCGCCGCCCAGCAGGGCCACTCCCACCAGGGGATCCGCCCACATACACATGATCCCCGTGACAAGCAGCACCAGCAATACCACAAACAAAACCACCGCCGTAATGCCAAAACCGAAGATCAAAGCAAACCATCCGATAATGACCCCTGCCAGAGTCCCCAATAATCCTCCTGCGATTCCCAGCGCCGCCGGGGAGAGCAGTATTGCTCCGATGATGATCAGGACCAGCGCCCATGTGGGCATGCTTTCCTTTTTCGGCGGCTCCTGCTGCGCGCTGGTGGCAGTCTGCTGATACTGGATCACCGCCCTGTTCTGAGGCCTCTGGTATCCCGCATCACCTGCTCCATTGATGTCTCTCTTGATATTTTCCGCCACCTTCGCCGGATTTCCCAGGGCCTCAATGACTGCCTGCTCATTTTCCGCTCCCGCGTCATTAAAATATTCCGTATAATATTGCAACGCCTCCTCGCGCTCCGCGGGAGAAATATTTTGAAGCAGACTTTCCAACTGTTTCATAAAATCGATTCTGTTCATAGTTTGTTCCCACTCCCTTCCGGGTTATCCTTTCCCTCATTTGAAATGACATCTGTTCTGCCTTCGAACAGACCTGTGATCTTATCTGAATACCTGCGCCATTCGCTCTCGTAGAGCCTGAGCTGTGCCCAGCCTCTGCTAGTAACTTTATAATAACGCCTGTTTCTGCCGGCACACTCCATATCGTATACCTCCAGACATTCGTCCTTTTGCAGCCTTCTAAGCACCGGATATAGCGTGGACTCGGACAATTCAATGATCTGCCGCACATCCTGTGTGATCTTATACCCGTAAGTCCCCTCCGGTTCTTTAGAGACAACTGCCAGCACAATGGCATCCAGAAGAGCCGAACCTGTGTTAAATACCATGTTATCTCTCCTTTTCAACTGCCGTATACGGCAGTTTGCTCCGCATCCGCTCCATGATACCGTCTTCGCCGGAGCCATTTACAGCCGCAGAGGCCATACATCCATAAATTCTCTGACATCATGTGAATGAATGCTGTTTTCCGATCCCATTGCCGTAAACGGCAATCTGTTCCGTCTCTGCACTTCCACACCCGCGATCCCAAAAGTGATGTATGATGCTTCGTGCGGAAACTGTTTGATACATTATTATAGCCGTATAATAATATATGGCATATAATATCTCAGCTGATGCTAATACTATATGCCATATAATATTATGTGTCAATATATATTTGCCAAATATTTTCTAAAGAAATCCTAAAGGTGATAAGAAGAGCCATACTTCACATTGCTGTGAAGTATGGCTCTGTACCTGTGTATCAGATATGCAGAGAAATTCCGCCTGTGCCGGCTATGCCTGCATAGACCTACCGCTCCATCTTCCAGAAATATGCGCTGTAAGCCGGGAGCCTGCTGCCGCCGCCGAAGTCGTGAGCAGCGCCGCTGATCAGGTCTACCGCCGTGCCGCAGCCCGCATCGAAATGAGCGTCAAAATCCTCTCCGTCCGCATTGATCGCCACCAGCACTCTCTCGTTATCGCTCTTTCTCTCGATGATACACTGCTTATTGGTAAGAAGAACCGAACGGAACGCACCGTAATTCAGCGCTTCCGAATGCTTCTTCGCCTCCGCCAGCCTGGAGATCCATTCGCCCAGATCATTCCACACAGGCTCTTCAAAGCAGGGACGGAGCGCGGGATCACCCTGGGACTTTTCACCCTTTGCTCCCCATTCGCTTCCATAGTAGACACAGGGAATACCCGGCATGCCGAACTGGAGCGCATAGATCAGGGGCAGATGCTTCTCATTGGTAAGAATGCTCGCCACCCTGGTCACATCATGGTTATCCACGAAGGATAACAGGTGCTTTCCTTTATAGAGCGTCCAGTTCTCCGGTCCGAACTGCCTCATCAGCGAATGCACGATCTCAAACATATTCATACTGTTAAAACTGCTGTACAATCCCTTATAGCACTCGTAGTTGGTAACGGAATGAAGCATGCTGTCATTCATTATGCGGTTATAGTCGCCATGCAGCATCTCTCCTATCAGCACAAAATCTTCCTTCAGGCCCTGGATAAAGCCTCTCAGCCTGCGCACAAAATCCTCATCCAGACTGTATGCCACATCAATAATACACATCTGACGCTGCCGACGATAAACCTTTT
>JAIEKC010000225.1:0-5998 GCA_029064505.1 Acetatifactor sp. | reverse complement strand
ATACACTGATGACCACCAACGGTCAGTCTCCTTTTGTCACACTGTTTCTGCATATTGATGAAGAGGACGAATATGTGGAGGAGACGGTGCAGATCATAGAGGAGATCCTGCGGCAGAGGCTTCAGGGGACAAAGAATGAGCAGGGTGTCTATGTGACACCGGCTTTTCCAAAGCTGATCTATGTGTTGGATGAGAACAATTGCCTGAAGGGCGGAAAGTATGATCATGTCACCAGACTGGCGGCAAGATGTTCCGCTAAGAGAATGTATCCCGACTATATTTCCGCTAAGAAAATGAGGGAAAATTATGAGGGCAATGTCTTCTCCTGTATGGGCTGCCGGTCGTTTCTGGCGCCCTGGAAGGATGAGCAGGGAAATTATAAATTTGAGGGCCGCTTTAATCAGGGCGTTGTCAGCCTGAACCTGCCTCAGATCGGCATACTTGCCAAGGGTGACGAGGAAGTATTCTGGAAGCTTATGGATGAAAGGCTTAATCTGTGTTATGAGGCGCTCATGTGCCGTCACAAAGCGCTGCAGGGAGTGCTGTCCGATGTCAGCCCGATCCACTGGCAGTACGGCGCTATCGCCAGGCTGAAAAAGGGAGAGACCATTGACAAACTCCTGTATGGAGGGTACTCCAGCATATCCCTGGGCTATATCGGACTGTATGAGACCACATATCTGATGAAAGGGTGCAGCCACACGGAGGAGACCGGTAAGGAATTTGCCATGCGTGTCATGGACCGCATGAACGGGGCGGTGCGGAAGTGGAAGGAAGAGACCAACATCGGCTTCGCGCTGTATGGAACACCGGCGGAGACGCTGTGTTACCGTTTCGCAAGGATCGACAGGGAAAAGTTCGGTGACATTCCCAATGTGACGGACAAGGGATATTACACGAACTCATACCATGTGGACGTGCGGGAGCCTATTGACGCCTTTTCCAAATTTACCTTTGAGAGCCAGTTCCAGAATAAATCCCTGGGAGGAGCCATCTCCTATGTGGAGATTCCCAATCTCAGGAATAATCCGGAGGCCGTGGAAGAACTGATCCGCTTTATCTATGACAATATCCAGTACGGCGAGTTTAACACGAAATCGGATTACTGCCATGTATGCGGCTATGACGGAGAGATAGAGATCAACGAGGACATAGAGTGGGAGTGTCCCCAGTGCCACAATAAGGATCACGCGAAGATGAACGTGACCAGACGTACCTGCGGTTATCTGGGAGAGAATTTCTGGAATACCGGCAAGACGAAGGAGATCAGAGCCAGGGTGCTGCATCTGTGATATAAGGCTGCAAAGACAGATAAAAAGGTGATTTTGAGAGACTGCAATGTATACCCGCAAACAAAATGATTGCCGTCTGCAAGGTATAACGAGTGAACGCATCGGCAATCCAGAGTTGAAAGCGGCAATTAAATGCGTTCACGAGTATAATATGAAAGCTTCCATAGAACATTGTCCTGAACAATGAAGTCAGTGTCCGTCGGAGGCGGACAAGAGGGCGTAAATATGAAAAAAATAAACAGAAGGATCCCGGTATTGGTCGGCCTTTTGGCATTGGGAATTGTGGTCTTTCTATTCCTTTTCAGCGGTAAGAGACCATTTCAGGATCTGGATGCATCAGAGATAACATCAGCAATCGTAAGACTGGTGCCTCCGGATAAAACAATACAGATCACAGACATCAGCGAGTTGGCGGAATATCTGAGAGATGTTGTTGTGTATAATAAAGATAATTCTTACGCGAAATATAGCGGACAAGGCGTGATCTTTACCTTGACGATGTCGGATGGGACACAGACGAAGGTCATGGCGTACAACCCGTTTCTGGTACTGGATGGTGTCGGCTATAAGACGGAATATGATTCGTGTCAGGCGCTCAACAGTTACGCGAACAGATTGCTGGAGGAAGAAAATGCCATAGTCATTTTAGAGGAACCGCCTGTGTTAAATGTGATCCTTGACGACACTTGCCATGATACTTTATTGGGGATTTACTCATGGCGGCGGAAAAACAGTGACGGGACTTTTACAGATATGGAAGCCGACAGTGCACATCCATTGGACTGTAAAGAGCTGTTGGAGCCGTTTGAAACAACGGAAACGACAGCAGTACTCCGTTTTGCCGAAGAACCGGATACCATTTTGAACGTCTGCTGTTGGAGTGACGGGCACTGGTTGGATTCTTCTGCAGACAGTGAAGATATATCTGTAAACGGGAATGAAATAGAGCTTAAGCCCGGCGGATATATTTATGAAGTTACTGCTGAATGGGATGCTGAAAAAAGCGGTTACGGAGGGACAGCGCGCTATTCTTTCTATGTGGAGGTTTCGGAGTGAGCACTTTTCTGTCGAAAAGGTTAAAGTGCATGGAGGTCGGAATGAACTATGCGGCGATAAAAAAGACGGATGTGGCTAACGGTCCCGGCATCAGAGTCTCTCTGTTTGTCAGCGGGTGTACCCATGCCTGTAAGGGCTGTTTTAACAGTGAGGCATGGGATTTCGGTTATGGGAGGGCTTTTACCGAAGACACGGAACAAGAGATCCTGAAAGCGTTGGACAGCGATCATATCAGGGGATTCAGCGTGTTGGGCGGAGAGCCCATGGAGCCTCAGAACCGAGGCACGGTACTGGAACTGCTGCGGAAGGTCAGGAAGGCTTATCCGGAGAAAAGCATCTGGTGCTATACGGGATATGACTATGAGAGGGATCTGCTGCGGTGGTCGGCGGAGGGAGACACGGCAGTGACGGAACTGCTGGAGCTCATTGATGTGCTGGTGGACGGCGAATTCATGGAGGAAAAAAAGAATCTTCGCCTTGCTTTCCGGGGCTCTGAGAATCAGAGGCTGATCGATATGGAGGCAACAAGAAGGGCAGGACATGTGATATGCCTGCCTGATCGGGCTGAGGATGTATGACCGGATGGACGGATCCACATGCGTTTCCGAATGGATTGCCGTTCCGCACAGTGCTGCGTTATTTGATCAGATCCCGGATCGCCTCGAAGCTTTCCCTGCTGATCACATGTTCGATCTTGCAGGCGTCTTCCAGGGCAATCTCTTTGGGTACGCCCAGACGCATCAGCCAGGAGGAGATCATCTCATGGCGCTCATAGATCATTTCCGCTATTTCCCGCCCTGAGGGTGTCAGGGTGATAAATCCGGAGCCGTCTACCAGAATATGTTCCTTTTCCCGAAGATGTTTCATGGCAACGCTGACGCTGGATTTCTTAAAGCCCAGTTCGTTGGCGATATCCACGGAGCGGACCACGGGGAGCTGTTTGCTCAAGATCAATATTGTTTCAAGATAATTTTCAGCAGATTCATTTACAATCATATCGGACTCCTTTATTGCGACTTCCACAATGTATTTCGGCTGTTTATGATGGCACGGGCATTCAGATCAGGCTTGTAAAAAGCTCTTTATACCATAAGCTATTGTTGCCATATGCAGTGCCTCAAATCACTGGAAGCATGCTGCCTTGCATATGGACTTTTCGTACCATGATCACAGGCATTTTGGCTTGCTTTTCAGTATATCATAGAATTGAAAAATAATAAACAATCTTTTGCGGAAGTTTGTATGGCAGAAAGTTTGTATGGCAGATTTCGGGTTGTTGCTGTTCGCTCCGGTCACAGCAACCGACGCACACAAAATACAAAGAGCATGTGATCAGGTGCGCTGCAGTCTTCGGGTCTGTCACGCAAAAAAACGCGTAAAAATGCGGTGAACGGGAGAACCGTAACTTCGTGTTGCCATTTTCACCTTATTTCAGTATACTATGTGGAAAGGGCGTGCTCGGATACGGGAAGCCCGAAGTTTACCGCAGGCGGAGGTTCCAGGAATGAAGCAATTTACGGAGAAAGCCATTAAGGAGACGTTTATCAAGCTGCTGAATGATAGACCTTTGGATAAGATCACCGTAAAGGATATTGTGGAGGAGTGCGGAGTGGCGCGCAATACATTTTATTACCATTTTGCCGACATTCCTGCTCTGTTGGAGAATGTTATAAACGGAGAGATCCAGCGTGTACTGTCAAATACGGAGACGGAGCAGGCGTGGGAGGATGCGTTTATATCAGGGGCGCAGTTTGCTCTGGAAAATAAACGGTTCATCTACCATGCGTATAAATCGGTCCGTCATGAGGAAGTGGAACGGTATCTGAACAGCGTGGCGGGGGAGATCATGTGCAGATTCGTGACCAGAGTGGCGGAGGAGATACCGGTCAGCAGGGAGGATAAGCTGCTGATCGCGGAATTTTATAAGTCGGCTCTTGTGGGAATGATAACAGGCTGGCTGGATCAGGGAATGAAAACGGATCCGGTACCCATTATCAAGAGACTGGGAGTTATGTTGGAAGGAAATATAGAGCTGTCCCTGAGGCGGGTGGCGGAGTAAAGTGTGTAAAGAATTTCCAAATCTTGCTTCGCTGGCTTTTTTATTTTTAGAAGCAAAATCTATGGGCGAAGAAATATACAGTATAAAAAGTATAGGTATTTCAGACATTTGATGGTGATAACCTTTTTTAACAATATGGGAAGGACAATTTCTGATCAGAAAGACAGGATATCGTTGGGATGCAGTTCCAATAGATAATGTTTCCGTTGCAGACTTAGATATAGAGAGTTTTGAAATTTTTCGTCGAGAGGCTGTTCGTACAGAACGAATGACACGTAAAGATTCGGAATGTACAAATGAGGAATTACTTAACAAATTAGGACTGATTGTTGAGGGAAAATTGAAACGGGCGGCAGTCTTACTGTTCTATCGTAATCCGCAGCGTTTTTACCGGCTGTTATGTGAAAATCGGAAAGTTTGGAGTAGTTTTGATCTTCAATATCAGGATTTAGTAGAAGGATCACTTATTTTGATTGCAGACAGGGTGGTGGAACTGATCTATTTGAAATATTTAAAAGCATCTATTTCCTATGATAAAGAAGTACGAGTGGAAAAGATATCCATATGCAAGGGAAGCAGTGAGAGAGGCGGTATACAATGCGTTGATTCATTGTAAATGGGAGGATGGCATTCCGATTCAAGTTCGAATAGAAGATGAGGTTATGTATATTAGCAATGCATGTGTATTTCCAAGTGACTGGACAACAGAAAATCTTATGAAAACCTATAATTCCAGACCATATAATCCAGATTTGGCGAATACATTTTTCAGAGCGGGGTATATAGAATCATGGGGGCGTGGTATTCAAAAAATTTGTGAAGAATGTAATTTGATTGGTGCCCATGCGCCGGAATATAGTGTTCTTGGAGATGATATTACAGTCAAGTTTACTGCGGCTTCGACTATAATTTCTAATAGGACAAATGATGTCCGAAAAGAAAAAACCATGAATATGAAGGTTTTAGAACTTATAGCAGTTCAAACGGACATTTCACTGTCCGAAATAGCTGACTGTTTAGGAGTGTCATATAAAACGGTACAAAGGATAGTGGCAGACTTAAAAAAGGTTGGTGCTATTGAAAGAATTGGCGGAAGAAGGAAAGGTTATTGGAGGATAAAGGCGAACAGTTGATAATTAAGCCGCGGCTTAATTATCATGTGATTGGAAATATGAATCTTGGAAATGATAAAGATTTCCTGCTCCGTGTCGTTTCGCAATGCCTGCCTTATATCGGTTATCCAAGAAGCCTGCACGCAATTACCTGTGTCAATGAGGCGGCAGATTTGATGAAATAGGCATGGAGCAAGAAGGCAGACGGTGTCTTATGAGCCTCGCATACATGGGTTCAGGCAGGTGGCAGGCAGACGGACATTTTCCTGTGTTTTGACATTCGAAGCGAAATGTATAAAAATTGGATATTTTGAAGACAGTGTACAAAAATCTGACACTGTCTTTTTTTTGTAAATTTCCTTTTGGAAGAGAATTACATAAAATGATGGTAATGATTCAGAACAAACCTCGAAAACAATGAGTGTCTAATTCATTTGAAAATATGTGATCGAATGCAGGCATTTATCACACATTTCAGC
>JAIEKC010000224.1:0-25203 GCA_029064505.1 Acetatifactor sp. | reverse complement strand
GTGAAAGTATATAACGGCAGCGCTATAAAATAACGAGAAATTGTGCTGGAGTGAAATGTACAAAGAATACCAAGATAACAGAAATATAACATATAATAAATTTCGAATGAAATGGCTTACTGTAAAGGATGCAACAGTAAGCCGTGAGTTATTAACAATACAGAGAATTACTTTTTTCCTTTTTCAGGATATTCACCAACGTAAATCCACTCTCCTATCCAGTTACGAGTAGAAAAATTATAAAGCCGTTTATACATTTTCCCATCTTCTACTTTAAAACACCACTCAATAATATCAGAGTAAGGCACTGCAACGTCAGCCTCTGCAGCCTGAGTGGGAAGAGTTGTTGCGGGGCAGAAGAACATGCCTAAGGATAAGCAAGCTGCACCCATGAGACCTAAAAGTTTGCCGATTTTTTTCTGTTTCATAGAGAACCCTCCATCTTTTGTATATTTGATACCCGGCATATTCCGGAAGTATCCGTAAGCCATGACGTAACCTCGGTACAATATAACAATCGTTTTTAGATGAAAATATCGCGTGCCATAATGAACTGTAATCTATTGGTAAAAAACATTCCCTGCTCTACACAGGGAATATTTGCAGAACCTGATGATTTAATCGGTTCTTCTTTTGTCCCTTACTTGTTCTTCTTTTCAAAGTCAGCCAGAAAAGCTTTTAACTTCTTGATTTCTTCTTTAGACTTTGCAACATCCTCGTCGATCTCCAAGATTGCAGCACACAATGTGGACTTGGGAATGACATTGCAGAAATTGCGGTAGTCATTCTGGAAATACTCCAGAATCAGGTCTCTGGAAGACTCGGTAGGACGATAAGTTCTGCTGAGAACTTTTCCGCTGTGAGTTACACCGGCCACTTCAACGAGTCCGTCCTTTAAAAGCTTTCTCAGAACAGCAATAACCGTGCTCTGGGTAAGCCCTCTTTGCTCATTCACAATATCGGTGGATGTCATGGGCTCGTCCGTCTTCCATAAAATGTTTAAAACGTCTAGTTCTCTGGGATTCATCTGCGTCATGTTAGCTTACCTCCTTGGTTACTACCTCATATTATAGTACTTAGTCTGCAATAAGTCAATAAAATTAATTTAAATGACAATATACTATTGACGGAATGGCAAATAAGTAATATTATTAAGGCAGAATACGACTGTTGCAATCGAAACACGCATCAGGAATGAGAGGAGGATCACTATGATATTTGACGGGAAAACGTAGAATATGGGAACTCGGCATCAATGGTACGAAAGGAGATAAAGTCAGAAAATATTATGAAAAGAGAAGGAAAAAGAGAATATGGTATTTATGTGTTTTTCGTCTAAGGACGTGCAGAAACCGCTGAGAGAGGTGCTGCATTGTGTGGAGAGATTTGAGTTGCCGGTACTGTACGATTCGGAAAGGCTTTCAGCAGATGACGATTACAATCTGAAAAGCTTTAAGGCCGGGATCGGAAAGTCCGCATATGCGATTCTTTTACTCACTCCCAATTCTGTTTCATCTGCCTGTGTTCAGGAAGAAATCCACCAAATATATACGAGGTATCAAAATAAAAATATAGTGATATTTCCGATCCTGTACGGAACGAAAGCTGACGGGCTTCCCCCCAAGTGGCGTTTTCTTACGAAAATGATGTACTATGAAGCAAATGAGGAATCGGAAATCTATGGTATCTGTAATCATATTGCCAGTCACATTCTGATGGACGAGCTGAATAAGTATCCATTCAGAGAAATCCAGACATTTATTTTACAAAATCAGAACATACCGCTCATGAGTTATCCGGTTAAGATGCTCAATGCATACAGCACTGTGGATGACAGGAATCAGAAGATTAAAGTGTCACTTTTATATGCTCTATATGTTTATATCAAAAGCTCATACAATATCAATGCAATTCCCCAATTTTATCATATCGGTATCCATAAAATGTTCGATGTGGCAAGGCTGCAGATTCCGGTGGATGAAAGAGAGATCATTATTTTGGAGCGTCTGTTACTGTTGTTGCTGAATGCGGTACTTTTTGGGTACTCGTGCTGATTCTTCTTGTAAGTGTCAGCAAATCCTGTTAAACTATAAAAATAGTTGTTGTGTACAATGTACACTTTGGGTGAAGGAAGCAGTGTGCCGAGCGCATTCTATTTGCAGGGATCCTGCAAAAGGATTTTTTTGCGGGCAGGGTATCCGGCGAATAGAATGCGGGCGGCGCACCGGAATGGAAACAGGAGGATGGCATATGGAAAAGTTAGCGATATTCGGAGGAAGTCCCGTTCGGGAGACACCGATTTCTTATGGCAGACAATATATTGACGATGAAGATATTGCGGCAGTGACAGCAATCCTGCGGGGAGACTCCCTCACGGGCGGACCTGAGATTGCCGGGTTGGAGCAAAAGCTTTGTGAGGTTACAGGCGCTAAATATGCGGTTGCGGTGGCCAACGGTACGGCGGCGCTGCACCTTGCGGCGCTGGCTGCAGGGGTTCGGCCGGGGGACGAGGTGATTGTCAGTGCCATTACTTTTGCGGCGTCTTCCAACTGTGTTCTGTATTGTGGAGCAATGCCGGTATTTGCGGATATCAGGCCGGACACCTATAATATTGATCCGGCATCCATCCGGAAACTGATCACCCCGGAAACAAAAGGAATTGTGGCGGTAGATTTTACGGGACAGGCTGTGGAGCATGAGGAGATCCGCGCCATCTGCAGGGAGCACGGTCTGTTTCTGATCGAGGATGCGGCACATGCCATCGGCACGAAATATAAGGGACAGCCGGTGGGAAGCATTGCGGATATGACCTGTTTCAGCTTTCATCCGGTCAAGACAGTGACAGGCGGCGAAGGGGGCGCTGTTACCACCAATGATGAGCAGCTGTATCGCAGACTGATAAGACTTCGCACACATGGTATTACCAGGGAGCGGGAGGAGATGGTCCATCCCACGGATGCAAGATGGTATAATGAGCAGGTGGAACTGGGGTACAATTATCGTCTGACGGACTTTCAGGCGGCGCTGATATCCAGTCAGCTGAATAAATTATCTTTGTTTTCCGCCCGCAGAAAGGCGATCGTGGAGAAATACAATGCGGCTTTTGCGGAGATGCCTGAGATCATTGTCCAGAAGGAAATTCCGGAATCGGAAACCACAAGGCATCTTTACATTCTGCGCCTGGATCCTGACAGGCTGACCTGTGACAGGCGGCAGTTCTTTGACGCCCTGTGGGCCGAAAACATACACTCACAGGTGCACTATCTTCCTGTTTACCGGCATTCTTATTATGAGAAACACGGCTATATGAAAGGACTCTGCCCCAATGCGGAAGCCTACTACAATGAGGTGATGAGCCTTCCGCTGTACTATTCTCTGACGGACGAAGAGGTGGAGGATGTGATTCATGCGGTAAAGAAAATTGTGGACTGTTACCGTAAGTAGGATTTGAAAGAAAAAGAATCAGAACCGAAATGCTATAGGAGTGATAAATGGAAGCAATGAAGAAGGCTGAGAAAAGAAACCGGATCATAGATTGGAGTCTGTTTGCCGTGATGCTGCTCTCGGTGTCCGCGGTTACGCTATGGCTGTTCTACAGGCAGACCACGGGGAGCCCCGAGCGGTATCATTCCGATATGAAGGCATATATTTTGGAGATGCAGGGACTTGACAGCGGTTACAGTTTTCCCTATCCTGTCTTTTTTAAGTTTGCCGCTTTTTTCAACCTGTTTGTCTCTCCGGAGATGGCAGTGGCTGTTGCGACAATGATTTTGAACAGCCTTTCCATATTCATCACAAAGCTGAGTTTTCATTATCCGGCTCCATCCGGTATGAAGGAAGGTCTGATGCAAAGGGTGCTTTTGAGTATATTGGCAGTGTCGCTCTTCTTTATTTCCATGTTGTATCTGCCCTCAGACATAAATCTGCCGGGGATCCGTTTCAGGTATCTGGGAGTTTTTACGGCAAATCCCTTTCACAATGCCACTTACATGGCGGCAAGACCTTTTGCGATACTGGCATTTCTCTGGTATGGAAAGCTTCTGCCGATCTATGAGGAAGGGATTCATGGAGATAGGGAGAAGATCAGGGATTATATTCTCTTTTCCCTGTTTTTGCTGATCGCCACCATGACCAAGCCCAGTTTCACTATAGTTCTGGTGGCAACGGCGGGCGTGATCATGCTGTTCCGCATGTTTCGGTCAGGGTTCGGCAATTTCGTACCTACGCTGCAGTTGGGACTTTGCTTTATCCCTACTTTTCTGGACTTGCTGTATCAATATAAGGGAGTGTTCGTACCGGAGGAAGGCGTGGAAGGCGGAATCGGTTTCTGTTTTGGTGAAGTGTGGGCACAATATTGTACGAATCTGCCGCTGGCAGTCTGCCTTGCCATAGGATTCCCGCTGCTGGTGCTGGTTTTGAATTTTAAGGAGCTGAAGCGCAACAGTTTATATCGTTTTTCCTGGCAGATCTATCTGATGAGCTTTGCCATGGCATTTTTACTGTATGAAAAAGGCTTTCGAAAGGCCGACTTTAATTTCGCCTGGGGATATATGTACGGCATTTTCTTCTGCCATATGGGAGCGCTGCCGGTGCTCATAAAGTCCACGGCAGAGGAGATGGGGAAAACGCTGCCGGGCGGATCGGGGCAGAAGGCGTTGCAGACGGGAGCGCGGTGGAAGCTGCTGTTGACAGGGCTGCAATGGATGGTATATCTGTGCCATTTGATCTGCGGACTGAATTATTTTCTGGGCTTTCTTCGCGGCAGAATGTATTATTAGGTAACAGTTCAGTGACCTGTCGGGACTGTTGCCTTATCAGGCTCTGTGTGTTTTTACATGGCTGCGGAGCGAACGGCAATACTTAGGAATGTATTGCATCAGGGCATATATCCCGTTGGCTGTGTATGGAGCCAATAACAGGCTGTAGAGAAAGATATAGCGTGCGTTTGCTTCCCAGAAAGTGTGGAACAGGAAGCCGCCCATGACAGCGATGAATCCCAGGTACAGGCTCAGCGCAGGCGGGTTTTCTTTTTTGCGCCGGTCTTTCAGCAACGCATGGAAGCAGACCAGAGCGCCAAGGTACAGAATGTTCTGATAGGCATTGCAAAAGCTGATAAAATATCGGCTCAGGGAACCTTCGTACAGAGAAACAAAGAAGCTGTTCCTGCCTCCGAAGGTGGCAAGTGTCGCCTGACGGCTGGCATAGGTGCCGTCCGCCCATTGGGACAGATGTTTGTGAAGATAAAAATCGGCGGCATATCCGGGCTGTTCCCGGAAAACCTGAATGCGTTCGGAGATCGCCTGTCTGCTGATCTCGTTGGCGAGGTCTGAATTCAGACCGGAATCCTGATAAGTGATAAAGTTAAAGCCATTATACCATCCGTTGGCCCGGGAGGATTCCTGCATGCCCATGGCCAGATAGGAAGAGGCGGTGACACCGGAGCTCAATTCATTTCCGGAACGAAGCTCATACCCTTTTTGGATCAGCGGAAGGATGCCAAGGCCGCAGAAGACGCAGAGCAGTGCCACTGCCGGCAGTTCACGCCGTCTGTTCCTGATCCATTCCAGTAGGATCACGATCAGCGCCGCGATCAGGAGGATCAGGTTGTTCTTGCGGATCATGATGCTGAGTGAAAGGCCCAGTACGGTGAGGAGGGCACAGGATTTGGAAGCCCTGTATGGAAGGAGTAATTTCAGCAGGTAATAGAAACCTGCCGAGGCTGCGGCGAAAGAGGGGATCTCGCCATATACAAAAGAACTGTACATGATAAAAGGCAGATTTGCGCCTGCCAGAATGAGGTAGATGCAGTCGGCTTTCTCGCTCTTCCACAGGAGATGTACCGTTCGCTCCTGAAAACAGATGATCACGCAGAGAAGTCCTGTATAAACACATTTGATAAAATGATAGGCGGGAACGTTTAAGGGCAGCAGCTTCCAGATGCGGATCAGCAGCTCAAAAAAAGCGGTCAGGCCGACCTGCTGCGGATAATAGGAAAGATAGGAAGCTGTAGGATGAATGACGGAGGTATCCCCTTCCGCCAGAGACTCGGCGATGGAATATACGGAAAGAGCATCCGCCGCGGGCACAGTCCTGCTGAACAGGATCAGGATTCCTCCCAGACCGACACACCAGAGCAGAGTCAGTATACGCAGAAATTTCACGGGAGATCTTTCGGAACGGAAGAGGAACCGGATCGCTCCCCCGATGAGCACCAGAAAGAAAGTCATGCCGAGTATGCCGAAAAGAGGATTGTCCCATTTGGTGAGAACCAGCTGTGTCTCCATGTTTTCGCTGTAACAGGTACACAGAAAAGCTCCCGCAAACAACAGAAAAGTGAGGAGCAGGCTGCAGATTTGTATAAATTTACAGGAAAACGTGTATAGTTTTTTTGAGAAGGCATTCATGGAAAAGTCCTCGTGGTCTTTCAAAGATTTTGCGGCCGTACCGGCACTCTCCGGGTGACCGGGTGGCTGCGCTGTATTAGAGTATAGCACAATTAAATTTATAAAAATAGTGGCTGATGAAAAGTAATCGTGGTAAAATAGAAAATAGATTGTCGGATATGGACGGAGTATGTGCGAAAGGATTGTGATATGGATAAGATAGCCGTGTTGATTCCCTGCTATAATGAGGAACAGACCATTGCCAAGGTTGTCTCTGACGTGAAAAGGATGCTTCCGGAGGCTGTGGTGTATGTGTATAACAATAACTCCACAGACAAGACGGTGGAACAGGCTTCCGGGGCCGGTGCGGTGATCCGCCATGAGTATAAGCAGGGAAAGGGAAACGTAATACGCAGAATGTTCCGTGAGATCGACGCGGAATGCTATCTGATGATAGACGGAGACGACACTTATCCTATTGACTGTGCCCGGGAGATGGTGAACCGGGTATTGGAGCACAATGCGGACATGGTGGTGGGAGACAGGCTTTCTTCTACCTATTTTACGGAGAATAAGCGGCCTTTCCACAATTTCGGGAACAGCCTGATGCGCACCGGGATCAATCGTCTGTTTCACTCTGATATCAAGGATATCATGACCGGATACAGAGCTTTCAGCTATGAATTTGTGAAGACATTCCCCGTTTTCTCCAAGGGCTTTGAGATTGAGACCGAGATGACCATTCACGCGGTCAATTATAATATGCAGGTAGAGAATGTGGTGGTGGAATACAGAGACCGTCCGGAGGGCAGTGTGTCAAAGCTGAATACTTACAGCGACGGCATGAAAGTGATCCATAAGATGCTGCAGCTCTATAAGAATTATAAGCCCATGCATTTCTTTGGGGCTTTGTGTGCATTGCTGATCTTTGTGGCATTGGTCTTGATGATCCCTATAATCAATGTCTATTTAAAGACGGGTCTCGTCCCCAGATTTCCCACACTGATCGTCAGCTGCTTTATCGCCCTGGCGGGAATACAGGCGTTTTTCTCGGGTATGATCCTCCAGGTCATGGCGGCGAAGGACAAGCGTGATTTTGAATATCGCCTGGCAAAGATCAATGAAGAAAAGAGAAAGCTGTAGCATTAAGGGAAATGAGAACTCGGGTGGTCTGGATATGGAGAAGGGCAGGGTGTTACGAAAGCCAATTGCATATGGTATGTTCTGTGTGATGGGAGTATTGTTTGCGTTCTTCTGTCTGACAGGCAGAGATCTGGCGGCGAAGGGAAATATCCTGTGGACAGGAGAGTACCTGTTCAGGACGTTGCTTCTGAGTCTGGTGTCCGGAGGGCTTTTGGGGAGCGCAGTGTGTTTCGGCCTGTACCGGGCTGCAGGCAGGATGGAACCGGAGAGATGGGATGCTGCCCGGGGGAAGGATTATCCCGGAGGTGCGGTCTTCGGAGGGAGCCTTCTTCTGCTTGTCATAAGCCGGATGCCCGGATATCTGGCATATTACCCGGCAATCTGTGCTTATGATTCCCCGATCCAGGTGGGGCAGATCGCAGAGAATTCCTTTATTGACCATCATCCCATTGCGCACACGCTGCTGATAAAGGGAACCATGGATTTCGGAAGAAATGTGTTGGGCAGTGTCAACGCGGGAATCGCATGTTACGCGTTGCTGCAGATTCTTATGCTGGCGGCAGTATCTGCCTTCGGCATCCTGAGGCTGTACCGGCACGGTGTAAGGCCTTGGCGGCTGGTTTTGCTTTTGATCCTGTTGATGATATTTCCTTTTAATGCGTATATGAGTATCAGTGTTACCAAGGATATTGTTTTCAGCGCTTTTTTTGTGTTACAGATCTTATTGATATATGAGCTTTTGTCCGGGGATTTACCGGACAGACGGGTGACCTGGAGGGAAGTGTTGTTTTTCCTTTCCACGGTGGGGATGATATTATTCCGCAATAACGGGACGTACGCCTTTCTGGTTTTTGTGGCGGTGTTGACACTGGCGGTTCTGTTTGGCAGAAAGAGCAGGAAGCGGTTTGGAAGGGTGCTCTTGTGGTCCGTGGCGGGATTTTTAGCGGGCAATGTGGCGCTGGCGGCACTCTTTCAGGTAACAAATGCACAGCAGGGTGACAAGAGGGAAATGCTCAGCATGCCCATTCAGCAATTGGCGCGCTGTATGATCTATCATGGCGGAGTGGGAGCGCTGTCTGAGGATGACGACACCATGGATGAGGCGGATAAGGCGCTGATCCGTGATTTCATATTGGATGAGGGTTATCTGGAGTATGATCCGGTCATTTCCGATCCGGTAAAGCGGCATACCAATACGTATGTTGTGCGGTACCGACTGAAGGATTTCGCATCAGCCTATTTTCATCTGCTGGCACAATATCCGGGTGATTTCATCAATGCGGCGCTGGCGGTGAATGCGGGGTATCTGTATCCCGGAGACGTGACTCATGCCTATGTAAATGTAAGTCCTGGTCTCAGCGGCATGGGATATGTGCAGACAAGGTGGAGTGAGGAGACTTTTGCCAACTATGGTATTTATAAAGACTCCAGATGGGAATGGCTGCACGGGCATATGGAGCGTTGGGCGGATGAGAACGGATATCTGAAAATACCGGTGCTGAGATATCTGTTTATGCCGGGGATATGGCTGTGGCTCTATCTGGTTTTGTTCGGTTGGCTGATGCTCAGGAAAGAGTTTGGCAGATGTCTGCCTCTGGCGCTGATCCTGGGCTATTACGGAACTTTGTTTTTGGGGCCGACGGTTCAGCTTCGATATATTTATCCTGTGATGGCAGCTTTTCCGTTTGTGTTTTTAATGAGTATGGGAAACAGAGAAATGGGGCCGCACGGGGGGCAGGATGAGAAGAATGATGACAGATAAACTGATTATCGGTGCAGGGCTGTATGGCTTATATGCGGCACTGTACTGTGCAAAAAAAGGACAACAGGTGAAGGTGCTGGAGATTGACAGCGGGCCCTTTGGCCGGGCTACCTATATCAATCAGGCGAGAGTGCATATGGGATATCATTATCCCCGATCCCTCTCTACGGCGATGAAATCGGCGGGCTATTTTAAACGGTTTGTGGAAGATTATGCCTTTTGCATCTTGTTTGACTTCCAACAGATCTATGCCACATCAAAGCATTTTTCCTGGACGGATGCCGCTGAATTTCAAAAGTTCTGCAGGGATGCGGACATTCCATGCGAACCTTTGTCGGTGGAGCGGTATTTCAAGGAGGGAAGCTGTGACGGGGCGTTTCTGACGAAAGAGTACACCTATGACGCGCATATCCTGAGAGATTTTTTCCTGGAGGAGCTGAGGCAATATCCGCAGGTGGAAATCTGTTATGGCAGAGAAATACAGCGGATCGTGAAAGGGACTGACCGCTATGAGGTCGTGGCCCTGCACGACGGGCGGGAGGAGGTATATCAGGCTCCCTTCGTTCTCAATGCAACTTACGCTTCCGTGAATCAGGTGCTGAACCGCATGGAAGGAGTGGATGCAGAGCCTTTTAAGATCAAATATGAGCTCTGCGAGATCATTTTGTGTCAGGTGGAGGACCGGTTGAAGGATATCGGGCTTACGGTGATGGATGGTCCCTTCTTCTCCATTATGCCCTTCGGAAAGACAGGATATCACTCGCTGACTTCCGTTACCTTTACGCCTCATAAGACCAGTTACACCCCGGTGCCTGACTTTCCCTGTATGACCGGCGGGAGCTGTACGGGGCATTGGCTCGGAAACTGTAATGACTGTGCGAACAAGCCGGAGAGCGCGTGGGACTATATGTCTGCCCTGGCACACAAGTATATGCGGGACGAGTATGGTTTTACCTATGAGAAGTCTCTGTTTTCCATGAAGCCTATTTTAAAGGTGTCCGAAATTGACGATTCCAGACCGACTGTGATCAGGTACGTGTCCCGGGAACCTGTATTCCTCAGCGTCCTGTCCGGTAAGATCAACACGGTCTATGATCTGGATGGATTTCTGGACTGATATGCTGTCGGAAAACGGATCTTCCGGAAAGGGTACAAACGCAGGGAGAATGCCCTGGGACGGGAATGCGGAATAAATTGCCGTAAATGGCATTTAATTTAGGAGTAATCATGATACAGAACAAAGAGAAAAATTTTGTCTCCTGTGTGGTGTATCTGCACAATGAGTCAGATGCGGTAAAAGCTTTTCTGGAGAAGATCTGTCAGGTGATGCAGGAGAATTTTGAAAAATATGAGGTGGTATGTGTCAATGACGGGTGTGTGGATGATACCATAGAACAGGTCAGGGCATTTTCGGCGGAAAGCCGGCTGAGCCCTGTCGTCAGTCTGGTCAATCTCAGCTATTATCAGGGAGTGGAATGCGCCATGAATGCGGGCTGTGATCTGGCGGTGGGTGATTTCCTGTTTGAGTTTGACAGTTGCAGGTCGGACTTTGAGCCTTCCCTTATCATGGAGATATACCACCGGGCGCTGCAGGGCTATGACGTGGTGGCGGCAGCACCAAGATACGGCGTATCCTTCACTTCCAAGCTGTTTTATCTGGTTTATAACTGGGGCAGCAGGTATCGCGCGAAGATCCGCCAGGAACGCTTTCGCGTGGTGTCCAGACGGGCTGTGAACAGAGTCAATCAGATGAATACCTATGTGCCATACCGCAAAGCCATGTACATGAACAGCGGCCTGAAGACAGACACTATCGTATATGACAATAAAAGGGAGACTGCAAACAAAAGCAGGAACCGTGAGGAGAGGGGCAACAGAAGTACGCTGGCGGCGGACACGATCATCATTTTTACCAATGTATTGGAAAAGTTGTCCATGACGGTCAGCGGGATTCTGCTGGGAGCGCTGGTCATTATGTTTATCTATCTGATCTGGTCCGTTTTCAGCAGGGTGCGTCCCGTGGAGGGCTGGCTTTCCATCATGATGCTGATGGCATTCGGTTTCTTTATGATGTCCATTATGCTGACGCTGATATTAAAGTATCTGTCCGTGCTGTTGAATATGGGATTTAAGAAACAGCGATATGTAATAGAAGGAGTGGAAAAACTGACACAATGATGTTGACGATTATTTTCCCTGTATTAAATGAACGGCTGCGGCTGGAAAGCGGAATTACAAGGACGGTGGAGTATCTGGACAGGATTTCCTGTTCGGATTATGAGATCATTATCGTGGATAACGGTTCCGAGGACGAGACACCTCAGATTGCCGAAACCCTGTGTCGGAAGTATGATCATGTCCGGTATGAACGTATCAATATCCGCGGGGTGGGGGCCGCTTTTCGAAGAGGTGTGGAACTCAGCCACGGTGAGGTGGTGGGTTATATGGACATTGATCTGTCCACCAACATAAAGCATCTGGGGGAAGCAATCCATATCTTTAAGAATCGTCCGGAGGTGGAGTACATTAACGGAAGCCGTTTCGCGAAAGAGTCCGATACACAGGGCAGGAAGTGGTACCGCAAGATCACTTCCCAGGGGTTGCTGATCCTGTTAAAACTGTTCCTGAGAATGAAATCCACCGATGCCATATGCGGGTTTACCTTTGTGCGCAGAGAGACGGCGCTGTCTCTGGTGGAGGGCAGCAGTCAGGACAACGGCTGGTTCTACATGATAGAATTCCTGCTCCGGGCGGAGAAGCGGGGAGTGAAGATATTGGATTATCCTGTGGAATGGCAGGAGGACTATAACACTACAGTGAAGGTTTTTAAGACAGTCTGTAATTATCTGGTGCAGATTGCCAGATTGTTCCGGGAGTTCTATATAAAGAAAAATATATAAGGAAGCCTTTCCCTGTTGCGCGTGATGGGCAGGCGGGGACGGTTTGCGGGAACAGATTTGGCATGTATCGGGATTTTCGAAGCATAAGACCGGGAGGAAAGGTATGAGTACACATATCAAAAGGATAGATCTGACGAGAGATTACCAGGCGCATGAGCGGGAATATCAGGAAGCCATCGCAAAAGTATGCCGGGAGACCGCTTTTTCCGGAGGAAAATATGCGGATGCCTTCGACGGGGAGTTTGCCGCTTATGTGGGCACCAAGTATGCCTGCGGTGTGAACAACGGTACTTCCGCGCTGCACCTTGCCATGCTGGCGCTAGGGGTGGGGCCCGGGGATGAAGTCATTGTACCGGCCAACACCTATATTGCCACGGCATGGGGTGTCACCTATACGGGCGCGGTTCCCGTGTTTGCGGACTGTACCGCGGATACATGGGAAATAGATCCTGCGGCGCTGGAGGAGAAGATTACACCGAAGACCAGGGGGATCATCGGTGTCCACCTGTATGGGCAGCCTTATGATCATACGGGCGTCAGAGAAATTGCGGACCGGCACGGCCTGTTCGTGGTGGAGGACTGTGCCCAGGCCCACGGCGCGAAATTTGAGGGCAGAAATGTAGGTACATTGGGGGAGATGGGATGTTTCAGTTTCTATCCTGGAAAGAATCTCTATGCCTTTGGCGAGGGCGGAAGCGTTACCTGTGACAGGGAAGACTATTTTAAACATATGGAAAGGCTGAAAAACCAGGGCTGTGATGTGAGATATTATCACGATGAGGTGGGATACAATTACCGTCTGGAGGGGATCCAGGGAGCGGTGTTGAGTGTCAGCCTGAGGTATCTGCCTCAGTGGACGGAGAAGAGGCAGGAGATTGGCAGGCGGTATATCAGGGAGATCACCAATCCCCTGATCACCATGCAGAGGCATCCTGAAAATACGGAGCCTGTGTTTCATCTGTTTGTGATCACGGTGGAGGACAGGGACGGATTTCTGAAATACATGGCGGATGCGGATGTGGAGTGTAATATGCATTATCCGATTCCCTGCCATTTACAGAAGGCTTATGCATCCCTGGGCTATCAGAAGGGAGACTGCCCCAATGCGGAATATCTGGCGGATCATTGTGTCACACTGCCTTTGTTCCCCGAAATGAGAGAAGAGGAGATTTCCAGAGTCATTGAGCTGTGTAACAACTGGAAGCGGGAAGGCTGATGAGAGAGTATAGGGACGGAGTATCTGGGATTTATCTGCGTCTTATGACGGATACGGATACGGATCTGATCGTGGCATGGCGGAATAAGGATGCCGTGCGGAAGAATTTTATCTATCAGGAACTGTTCACCAGAGAGGGGCATGAGAGCTGGATCCGGAATAAGGTGGAGACAGGGCAGGTAGTGCAGATGATCATCTGTGATATCGCCACGGACAGGCCCCTGGGTTCTGTCTATATCCGGGATATCGACAGAGAACACAATAAGGCGGAGTACGGTATCTTTATCGGTGAGGATGATGCAAGGGGAAGGGGCATCGGCACGGCGGCGGCGAAGCTGATGCTGCGGTACTGCTTTGAAGAGGAAGGGCTTCACCGTATTTACCTGCGGGCCTTTTCTTCGAATCTGCAGGCTATCCGCAGTTATGAGAAAGCGGGATTCGTCAGGGAGGGGCTGCTAAGGGATGATGTCCGGATTGACGGGAAATATTGTGATATTCAGTGGATGGCGGCTGTGGCCGGAAACCCTTGACACAGGCTATTTTGACTGCTGCGGTCCGTTCTGCCAATGTCGTGCAGCCTGTTATGCGACGGGGACGGACCGGGGGCGGACATAAAGGATGGAAACAGATGAAGAAATTGAGCTTTGTGATTCCCTGTTACCGGTCGGAGCATACGCTTCCCCATGTGGTGGCAGAGATCAATGAGAAAATGAGGACAATGGATCAATATGAATATGAAATCATATTGGTCAATGACTGTTCTCCGGATAACACAATAGAAACCATACGGCAGCTGTGCAGGGAGCAGTCGAATGTCATAGGACTCAGTTTTGCGAAAAACTTCGGCCAGCATTCAGCGTTAATGGCCGGACTCCGGCATTCCCACGGCGATTATGTGGTGTGTCTGGATGACGACGGTCAGACGCCTGCGGATGAAGTGGACAGGCTGCTGGATAAGCTGGAGGAAGGCTATGATGCGGTCTATGCCAAATATGAGCATAAGCACCACTCAGCTTTCCGGAATCTGGGCAGCAGGATAAATGAGCGGATGACCCGCATGATGCTGGGAAAGCCCGCGGACCTGTATGTGTCCAGCTATTTTGCCGTCAGGCGTTTTGTGGCGGATGATATGATCCGGTATGAGAATTCCTATCCTTATGTGATCGGGCTGGTGCTGCGTGCCACCAATCATATCACCAATGTGGTGGTAAATCACAGGGACCGGGAGGAGGGAACTTCCGGTTACACCTTAAAGAAGCTGATGGGACTGTGGTTTAACGGGTTTACGGCGTTTTCCGTAAAACCCCTGCGGATTGCCACGGGTATCGGGGGGATTAGCGCCATTGCGGGATTTCTGTATGGGATCTATACGATCATAAAAAGGCTGGTGAACCCTGATGTGCCCATGGGTTTCAGCTCCACCAGGGCCGCCAGTGTGTTCTTTGGGGGGATGGTCATGATCATGCTGGGACTGATCGGGGAATACATCGGACGCATTTACATCAGCCTGAATAATTCGCCCCAGTATGTGATCAGAGAGAAGATCAATCTGGAACAGGCCGCACCGGGAACGGAGCGGGGTAAATTTGAGTGAAGCCGGAAGGGATTACGGATGAGCAGACTGATAGATTGGTGGAAACGGGATAAGAGGTATCTGACCATGGTGAAAGCCGTGCTGATGGCGCTTTTGCCGGTGTTGTGCTGCCTGGTGTACTGCGCCATGCAGGGCAGGAGTATCGCGGAAGTATATCTCCCCGGTTCGGAATGGAATGATGAGCTGTTTTATTATAAGCAGGTGGAAGGGATTGTCAATTTCGGGTATCCCCAGGGATATTTCGGATTCGATGAGAGTCATGCCCTGAAGCTTTCCTTCGCGGCATGGAGCCCTGTGCTGGTGTTTCCGTGGATCCTGTGGGGAATGGTATTTGGATGGAATATGATGTCACCGGTCATCTGCAATATTCTGCTGATGACATTGGCCTGTTTTCTGTTTGTGTGGCTGGTGAAGCCCGACTGGAAGCAGGTTGGGATCACATCGCTGCTGTTCTGTCTGTATACGCCTTTTGTGAGATACATGCTGTCAGTGATGCCGGAAGTGATCTGTTTCAGCCTGCTGATCATTTTCTACAGTCTCGCCGTGAATTACCTGAACAGGGAGAGGGCGTACAAGCTGGCGGTTCTGTTCGCGCTTTCCGGGCTGTTGACGTTGATGCGGCCTTATATGTTACTGTTTATGCTTCTTCCCGCCTATTTCTGGATCCGGAGAAACCGGTGGAAGGGATTTATCGGCTCGGCTGTTGTGTTTGCGGTTGTTCTGGCAGTGTATGCCGCCATCAAGCATTATCTGGGGGCGGAATATTTTGCGCCTCTGTTCTTTACGGACTGGGTGGATGCCTTTTTTGAACAAGGATTGTTCGGCGGGATCCGGTATACTCTCGGAAAGCTTTATTATATGGCTTCTTCTTTCAAGGCGCATACGATACAGGGATTTCGCACCGGCCTGGCATCGGGAGCCTTCTTCGCAGGCTATCTGATCATGCTGCTGGTAATGTTGGGACAGAGCGTGAAGGATTTTGGCTCGTTGAGACGGCTGAAAGGAAAAACGGTGGCGCAGGGGAAGGAAGGAAAAAGGAAAGAAGCACAAAAGGAAGAGGTGCGAAATGCTGCGCAGGAATCGGGATCAGGGTGGAATAAGGCGGAAGCGGACAGGCAGGAGTCAGAGAGAACGGAAGAAGATGTGCAGGCGTCTGTAAAGGATCAGGTGTGCATGGGAGCACTGAGAAAGCAGCTGACCATTGAAGTGCATTTTGTGATCAGCCTTGTGGCAATGCTGTTCGCGCTGTTATTAATGTACAAGCTGACTGAGGGCAGCAAGCATCTGCTTACTTTTATGGCCGCAGGGGTATTTGTGATCGGTATGTCGGAGACGAAGTTCTTTAAGAAGGCGGTGGTGACAGGTGCGGCTTTCGCATACTTCTATTCTTACATGGCATTGGATCCTTATGATTATCAGGTGCCTTTTGCGGAGGAAGAGAGGGTGGCTCAGGTGGAGACCTGGCGGGAGGCGCTGGCGGACACCATGGTATTGGACCGGGAGACGGTGCCGGGCTATGAGAACTCGGTGATCTGGGTACTCTGGGATCAGGGACCGGAGACGGCTGAAAATGTGAAGTGGCAGCTTCTGTATGCGCTTCCGAAAGGATTCGGGATCAGCTGTTGCGGTAAGGAATATGTGGTGGAACATTTTGCGGAGCTGCAGAGTCGCTACATTGCAACTCTGGCAGGCGGAGAAGTGGATGCCGGATGCCGTGAGGCCGGATATACGGAACTGAACAGGGATGAGGATATGGCTCTCTATCAGGTATACTGACAGAGAGCCGTTTGACGGAGCGGCCAACCCTGCGCCTGATCGTCCCTGCGGATCTGTGTGCATCTTTAACAGTTCCTAAGTTCTCCCGGTCTGCACGCCCCGGGGACAGCATTTTTCAAACACGCTCCAGGCTTTTGCAGGCGGGGTCACCGTATCATGCGGCTGAGATTTGAACCGATCAGGAAGCGGCAGAAGTCGTTGGGGTGAACCTGATCGGCCAGATATTGTCCCTCGTTTTCAGGCGTGATGCCAAGATCGTGGTAGTTGTCCAGCACGTCGGTCTGAAGCTCCTGTGACAGAGAGAGGACGGCATTTACATAGTCTGTCAGCACATAGCCGTCCGTACCGTGGGGCTCGGTTCCGTTTTCGAAGATGGAGGAAAAGTTAGGGGTACAGAGGATGATCTGGGCATCCGGTTCGTTTCCCCGTATGAGCTTCACTGCTGTCCGCACGGCGCCATTGTAAGTGGCAATATTGTAAGGTTCGTCTGACGAGATGGGATATCCGGAAAAGTAATCGTTTAAGCCGTAATTGATCACGAAACAGACCTGTCTGTCCGGAGAGGCATTTTCCAGATAAGAGGCAATTCCGTCATATACCTGCGTATTCGGCGGGAGTACGGATAAGTCTCCCTGAAAAAAGGCATCTATGATGCCGGGCAGGGAGATCAGAAGGCCGGGCATCATGGCGGCGCTGTTGCCGCCGTAACCGCAGTTATAGATTTCCGCGCCGGTGAGTCCTGACACTACCCCCGGGATAGAGGTGCTGTCGGTATAATTTCCGATCACGCTGTCGCCGAAGAAAACGACACAGCGATCCGACAGATCGGGATATGCCGATGGATCGTTTCGCAGAGCGAAAGTCAGTGTGGCCAGCGCTTCCGCACAGGCAGCGGCATTTTCTCCCGTGATCTGAAAGCCGTGATCCCTGTCGCTGTAGGCCATGAGCAGTCTGGCAACATCCCCATTGACGGACCAGCCATCCTGATAATTTCCGGGGTTGGCGATCAGCCACTCCTGGGCGCCGAAACAGTAAAAATTTGCTTCCGGGATCTCCGGTGCGGCAGAGATAAAATTGCGGTAAGCGGACAGAGTCTCTTCGTATTCCTTTTGGGAAAGGGTTTCCCAGTAATCTGAAGGGGGATAGGATAGTATGACCTCAAAAGTAATACCGGGATAACGACTCAGCAGTTTCTGCAGCTTCCAGGGATCTGTCAGATCGGGCCGTATTCCCAGATAGGCTGTGGTGATCTGGTTCCCGGAGGCGGAGACTTTCCGCAGATAACTTTTCAACACGGAGAAGGAGGGAATACAGTAGGATGACTTGAGAAGATTCATGCCCCTGTAGTAAGAATAATCTTCTTCCCTGAAAGTATCTATGGGATACATGGAGAAAAACACGGAATCGTATTCCGCAGAGGCGATCTGCTGATAGTCTGCCCGTTGCAGTTCGCTTTTGTAAGTACCTGTCAGGACGATGAACAGACAGCCGGCGGCTGTGACTGCAAACAGGACAAGATTCAGAATGAATTTTCGGTTTGGTCTTAATGGGCCTTTCATAAAGGGAATCCTTTCTGTCACAGATTATTGGCAAATCAGTTTCAGTGTAGCACATTTCAGGCGAAAGCGCCATGCTGAATGGAAAAATATTGCGAATCTTTGTGGGGCGGGTTATACTAAAGATTATGGTAAGAATCGGAAATGCGTCAGGATGGAAGGGATGCGGCACCACATGGGAAAAATGGAGACGGGTATGAAAGAATACAAAGAAAATTTTACGGCGCTGTGTAAAAATAAAATCTATCTGCTGTCACTGGTCCTGACAGCTGTGATGGCATATGGCTTTATGGTGACTCATCAGACGGTGGGGATCGATGACACGCCCTATTCCTATTACTTTCAGGAAGGGCTGGTGGCCATCGTGGGACGCTGGGTGCTGTATCTGTTGAATAAGGTACTCTTTATAGGAGAGTTTGCCCCTTTGGTGACTGATCTGGCGGGAGTGTTGCTCCTTATGGCGGCAGTGACGGTGTGGGCGGCCTTATTCCGGGTGATCCTGAGGGAAAAAGTGCCGGAATGGGGCTATCTGTTCTTTGCCTGCGTCTTTCTGTCCTGTCCGCTGATCAGCGAAGTGTACACCTATTATCTTCACAATGGAATTTCCATCGGTTATCTCTGTGCCGGGATCAGTCTGTGTTTTCTCAGGCAGTGGTGGGAGGAGCCGGGAAAACCTGTGTGGTCTGCCGGTTCGGTCTGCTTTTTGTGGATCGCGCTTGGGTGTTATGAATCCTTTATGGTGGTGTGGCTGCTGGGAGTTCTTCTGCTGCTTTTGACGGAAAAATACGGTGACGTAAAGCGCAGGATATTTTTTTCCCTGCTCCTGTCAGCCGGGGCGGCGGTCTGTGCTGTGGTACTGCGCAGTCTGATGATCGCCGCGGTGACGGGTATTTTCGGCCTGGGCCATATGAAGGATGAGGCGGTGCTCCGCTCTGTGACGGAGATGGCGTCCTGGATATTCGAACCCGGAGCGGGAGCGGAATTTGCCATGATGCTGAAGCGGATCTATGTCATGTACGGGGTATTCGCCTATGCCTATCTTCCTGTCAGAGTGTTTGTGGCGTCAGCTGCATTCCTGTTTCTATATAGTATTTACGGAAGCATCCGCAAGAGAAGCGGCTGGATCATAGTGTTGACTGCAGGAAGCTTTATTGCGGCTTTTTTGCTGGTCATCGTGGAGGGGAAGACAACACTGTATCGGTCGGCTCAATTTCTTCCTGTCATCTGTGGGTACGGTGTGCTCCTGCTTTGTCTCTGCCTGGGGGATATAAGGAACAGCCGCCTGCTGCACCGGAGGGAAAGGCTGGGACGATTCTGCAGCGGAGCGGTGATCTTCGGACTCTGCACAGTTACATGGAATCAATGCACGGATATGAACCGCTGGTTTTACGTGGATCACATGAAATACGAGGCTGCAAAAGAGACAGTGAGCAGAATTGCCTATGCGTTGGAGAAGGATTTTGACACGGAGGACAAACCGATTGTATTTACCGGTTCGTATCAGATTCCGCGGGAATTGATCCAGGCGGCATATGTGCCTTATAACTCGGAGACCTTCTACCGGATGAAACGTTGGACGGATCCGGTGGACGAGCATCTGCTGGAGAAATTTTACAGGGATTACGGTGTATGGGTGGCACAGACTCCCGCCCTGTCTGTGATCGAGTGGGGCAGGTATGCGTTTGACACGGACGAGGAGCTGATCAGATTCTTCCGTATGCACGGCCATGTGCTGCGGCCGTATCTTTCGACGGAGAATTATGCGGCGGCGGAGACGGCTTCTTTGGAACTGCCGGGATTTCCCCAGGAGGGGTCGATCGTGGATATGGGAGACTATATTATTGTACACTTTTAGAAAACGTGCCCGTGCATCCGTTAGATCAGTGCAAATGCGGTAATACGGGAAATATGCGATATATTGGGATTTGCTGCCGGGTCGGGGAATCTGCCGTCGGCGGCAGCGGGATCGGGAGGATACAGCCTTGGGGGAAAAGCGACAGAGCGGTTTCGGGTATCAACTGAACAGAGTGATTTCGGCAGTGGACAGGATGCCTCTGTGGTGGGTGGGATTACTGCTTCTGACAGTAACTTTTGCCCCTTATCTGATTTTGGGAGAGGGCAGTGTCTTTCCCGTACATGATCAGCTGGATGAGACGCTGATGACATATGTGCTCAATGCGAGGCATTTTCCGGTTGGGGAGGAAGCTGTTTTTCCCGAACTTCTGGGAGGGATCAATGCCAGCGGAATGCAGCCGTCTGCCGTATTGTTTATCCTTTTGTATCGGTTTTTGCCGGTTTTTACAGCCTTTGTGTTACAATATCTTATTGTGAGTGCGGCGGGGTTCTTTGGAATGTATGGCAGTGTGAAGGAGATAACGGGCAGCAGCATTCTGGCTGTGGCTGCGGCGGGCTGTTTCTGTCTTCTGCCCATTCAGCCGGTCTACGGACTCTCCGTGCTGGGAGTGCCGCTGCTTTTGTACTGTTTCCTGAAGCTGTATCACAGGAAGCATGTGGCAGGATGCTTTGCGGGAATCCTGTTCTTCGGCCTGACCACACATCTGGTCCTGATCGGCTATGTGGTATTGGGTTTCTGGCTGCCGGCAATTCTGTGGATGCTTGTGAAAAAGCGTCATAATCGTTGGATATATCTGGGTTTTCTGTGGCTGACGGGAATCTACATCGGGGTAAATCACCGTCTGTTCGGCGAACTGCTGCTGGGGAAGAGCGGTTATGTCAGCCACAGGGAGGAATTGGTAAATCATGCGGCGCCTTTTGGGGAGACGGTAAAGAGAGTGTTTTTGGAGAGCGCCCAGCATGCGCCTTCTCTGCATCATAATCTGATCCTGCCTGTTGTGGTGATGCTGATCCTGGGGATCGTCTTTCGCAGGAAACTGGAGAAAACGGGAAGGCTGCGGCTTACGGCCGCCTGTCTCGGCATGGCGGTTCTGGGAGGGATCGCGCTGCTGTACGGTGTGTGCCTTTCACCTCCGGCAGTGGACTTTAAGAACGGCTGTCACGGATTTCTGCGATATTTTCAGCTGGAGAGATTCTACTGGCTGTATCCCGCGGGCTGGTATCTGGAATTTGTTCTGTGTTATTCCATATGGTGGAATCATGGTGCCTGCGGATCGGACAGCGACGGCGGCGATACGGAAAGGTATTCTGCGGAAACACATCCCCGGAAAAGGGATCTTATAAAAAAGCATTCGGCTCTGAAATTAATAGTATTGGTGTGTCTGCTGCTGCCCACAATGCTGGAGATCAAGGTGGAATCCAATTTTTATCTCAACGTGAATCAGATCAATAACGGATCCGGTGTCACAGGATATATCACATGGGAAAGCTTTTACGCGGAAGAGTTGATGGAACAGTTGGAGGAGGTCATCGGCAGGGACATGAAGACCTACCGTGTGGCTCATCTGGGGATGAGTCCGGCGCCTTCCCTGATGCATGGTTTTTATACGGTGGACGGATATTCCAATAATTACCCTCTGGAGTACAAGCATTTGTTCCGCAGGGTCATTGAGAAGGAGCTGGTAAAAAATGAACAGACCAGACTGTATTTTGATGAGTGGGGAAGTCGCTGCTATCTTTTTAACGGGACTACGGGAAATGCGTGGATGTTGGGAAAAGCGGCGGGGATCAGATATGAAGGACTGGAGTTTGATCTGGAGGTGCTGAAGGAGCTGGGCTGTGAGTACATCTTTTCCGCAGGAGAGATCCTGGACAGCGAGGCAATGGGACTGAAGTTTCTGGGGTATTATGAGACAGACACCAGTTTTTGGGGTGTGTGGCTCTACAAATTATAAATTTTGGATTTTTTCCTTAAATTTCTTTTAAATATCGGAGGTTTATTTTACTATATCTTTAAATTGTGTTAGAATAATGGCGATTCTTTTGACAAGTTTCTTATATTGTCTGTGCCGGCGGGAGCGTACTGTAATATGAAAAGAAATCCAAAGAAGTGGCCCAGGATATATGTGTGCCACACTTATTATCATGTATATGTGACCTTTTTGAAAGAATTGAAGCTTTCCGGAGAGCAGCAGGGTCAGGCGACTTTGGTGCTTTCGCGCATGTCAAACGATTTCGAGGAGTTGAAAAGTCGTGTGGAGGCTTCCGGGTTGTTTCGGGAAGTGATAGAATTTGACGAGAAACGGGAGGATTTCTTCCCGGAGCTTGCAAAGTGGAGGAAGGGGACGGGAGGATTTCTGGGAAATCTTTATTGCCGTATCCGTTTCACGAAGAGGTATGCGGAACTGGAAGCGCCATATGTGCCGGTGGATTTCAGGGAGTATGAGGATATTTATGTGTATTGTGACTCTGATCCGATCGGATATTATCTGAACAAGAATAAGATCTGTTATCATGCTGTGGAGGACGGATTGAACTGCCTGAAGAATTTTGATGCCGCACGGTATGACAACAGAGGACATTTCAGGCTGAAAGCATTTTTGTCCCGGAAACTGAATCTTATTTTTGTGCAGAACGGTTATGGGAAGTATTGTCTGGATATGGAGGTCAATGATATCTCGGCTATACGATATCCCTGTCCCCAATATATAGAGGTGTCCAGGAAGGCGCTGGTGGACCGGCTGACAGAGGCGGACAAGGAGTTGATCTTAAGAGCGTTTATCCGGGATATGGACGGGCTGAAAAAGCAGTTGTCTGAGAGCCGGGGAGAGGAGAATAAGATACTGATCCTGACAGATCCTCTGTGCACCCTGGATGTCCGGGAACGGATCTTCAGAGACATCATCAGGATGTACGAGCCGGAGGGAAAAATCTTTCTCAAGCCTCATCCCCGGGATGTTCTGGATTACAGTGAGAAATTTCATGAATATCCTCAGTTTGACGCCAAAATTCCCATGGAGATGTTACAGTTTTTCCCCGGGGTGCGCTTCCGTAAGGTTGTGGGGGTTTTTACGGAAATCGGGGATCTGCCTTTTGCGGAGGAGACGGTCTGTCTGGGAGCGGATTTCATGGATGCCTATGAAGATCCGCTGATCCACAGACAGAATGAGCAGATCTGAGTCTCCCGCGTGAGAATGCAGGGGCAGGGAAGGTGAGAAGAGTGGCGGCATGGAGGATTGCTTGGAGATATGTTTAAGATAATTAAAAAGTTGCAGGTCTTACTGGATAAGAAGCAGAAGCGCGCCATGGGCGGCCTGTTCCTGCTGATGGTCATAGGAGCCTTTTTGCAGACCGCAGGCGTGGGGCTGCTGGTGCAGGTGGTAAATGTGGTCATTGATCCTGACGCGGTGGAGAACAGCGCCACAGTGGGAATGCTGTACCGTTTTCTGGGATGCGGCAGCTATGACGGATTTTCCGTGATGGTGATGGCGCTGCTGATCGCGGTATTTGTGGTGAAGAATGTTTTTTTGTATTTTCAGCAGAAGCTGACTTTTGCCTTTGTTTATACGAATCAGTTCAGGACGTCGGAGCGGATGATGCGCAATTATCTCCGCAGAGGCTACGAATTTTATCTCAATGCGGATACGGCGGTGGTGCAGAGAAGCATTACCTCCGATGTCAACAATATGTATGCGTTGATCCTTGCCGTGCTGCAGCTGCTGTCTGACGGCGTGGTGTCCCTGTTCATTGTGAGCTATTGCTTTATGAATAACGGCGCCATGACGGCCATGCTGGCAGTGGTGCTGCTGGTGCTGATGTTTGTGATCAAGAAGGTGCTGAAACCCATTATGTATAAGGCGGGAAAGGAGAATCAGGATTTTTACAGCGGACTGTTCAAATGGATCTCCCAGACGGTTCAGGGGATTAAGGAGGTCAAGGTAAACGGCAAGGAGCAGTATTTCGTCTCCGAATATAGAAAGTGCGGGAAGGGGTATGTGGACGCGGTTCGGAAGTACAGCCTGTACAATAATATTCCCAAGCTGCTGATCGAGACGGCATGTGTGGCAGCCATGATGGGTTATATGATCTTTCAGGTGATATCGGGGATGCCTACGGAAGAGCTGGTAACGGCCATGGCGACTCTGGCGGCCGCTGCCATTGTACTGCTTCCCGCAGTGAACCGTATCAATAACCAGATCAATTCTATTGCCTATTTTGAGCCTTTCTTCATGGGGGTCAGCGACAACCTGCAGGATGAGATACAGGGGGATAAGGTGGATCTGTCCTTTGCCACGGATGAGGAGGAAAAGCTGCCCGTGACCGGATCCATTGAATTAAGGGACATCACTTATGCCTATCCCAATACGGACAAGCTGATCTTTGACCATGCGGAGCTGACCATTCCCATCGGGGCATCTGTGGGGATCGTGGGAACCACCGGCGCCGGCAAGAGCACCGTGGTGGACATTCTGCTGGGGCTGTTGGAGACAAAGAGCGGTACGGTCTGTGCGGATGGTGTGGATGTCAGGCAGAACTATCGTAGATGGCTAAAAAATATCGGCTATATTCCGCAGATGATCTTTATGCTGGATGATACCATTCGGAGCAATGTGGCTTTCGGGGTGCCCAGAGAGAAGATTGATGAGGACAGGCTGTGGGAGGTATTAAAGGAAGCGCAGCTGGACGAATTTATCCGGTCACTGCCGGAGGGACTTGACACCGGTATCGGAGAGAGAGGGATCCGTCTCTCCGGGGGACAGAGGCAGCGCATCAGTATTGCCAGGGCATTGTATCATGATCCGGAGGTGCTGGTGCTGGACGAGGCCACTTCCGCACTGGACAATGACACGGAGGCGGCGATCATGGAGTCCATCAACAGGCTTCACGGCAGAAAGACGCTGATCATCATTGCGCACCGTCTGCAGACCATTGAAAAGTGTGACCTTGTGTACAGAGTGGAGGGCGGTAAGGCAGTCCTTGAGAGAGGCAGCTTATGAAGCTGAGTATTATTGTGCCGGT
>JAIEKC010000223.1:0-1974 GCA_029064505.1 Acetatifactor sp. | reverse complement strand
GCCATATGCAGATCTGTGTTCTCTTTTAAAAAGGTCATCATATCGCTGGCATGGGCAAAGTCTCTTGACTCGAACTGTTCGTCGCTCATATCCTTGGGACGGTCTCCGCGGAGGGCAAGGATATGGTTTACCTTATTTTTCTTTAAGTCTTCGGAGACCTGGAGCAGCTGTTCCTTTTTATTGCCCACACAGGTCATGTGTGCCACGGCATCAATGTCCAGTTTGTTCTGTATGTAGGATGCAATCTCCACTGTCCTGCCGGAACGGCTGCCGCCTGCGCCGTAGGTGACACTGATAAAATCAGGTTTCAGAAGAGCCATCCTGTCCAACACCTCAAATGCCTTTTCAAATTCCCCGTCCTTCTTGGGAGGGAAGACTTCAAAGGAAATACTTCGTTTGTTTTCAAACATATTTTTGATCATAATCACACTCATACCTTTCCCGCAGTAGGATTTTGTGCGTGGCACTCCTATGCGCAAGATGATAATATTTTATTCCTGCGGGCAATGAGCCATGCCAACTGCGCAGACTTTGTGCCACTGGCAGCACATACATAATGTCATGTACCATATCAAAGTCAGTTCGAAATCGGTTTGGTAAATGCCGCGAGGTATTTGATCGCCTAGAGCGTGTTTGAAAAATCATTCCCCCGGTCTGCACGCCCCACTTCGCAGACTGCTGCGCCCCAATTTGGTCACTGTAGCCCCACTACGCCTCCCAAATTGGGTCTTGCATCCCACAAAGTGTGACGCACACCCCGGAGAAAGCATTTTCAAACACGCTCCAGACAAGTCAGTACATCAAATGAGTCAGGAATCTTCGAATCCATGGCTGTCTGTTTCGTTGTTTGTTTCAATGGACAGAAGCTCTTCCGCTGTTTTGTCAGGATGCTCCCGGACAAGCGTAAACAATCTGTTGATCGTCTCGCTGTCTTCTTCCAGTTCTTCCGTGATAGTCTCTATATTTTTGCCTTTCGAAATCTTTTTGATCATCATTTGGAGAAGATGAAGCATACTGCCTTCGGAGCGTCCCTGGACAAGACCCTGAGTAAGACCCCTGCCATATCCTTCTTCCCTGATCATTTCTTCTCTCTCATATATTTTCATATAAGCTAACTCAACCTCCTCGTCTGTCCTGACTGCGGAAACCATTCTGTGGAGCGCCTGTAAGTCGCGGTTGCAGGCATTGCTTTGGGTGGTGTGTTCAAAGTAGGTCAAAAATTGTTGAAGTTCTACGGAAGGTATGCCTTTTTTGCCTTTTGTATAGAGAAACATGGTAAATGCTCCGTCGTCATAGGGCATGTCCGGTTCCTCCACGCACTGGCTGCAAACCGTGTATACCATTCTGTCCAGGCCGAAAGGATCAAAGGGCATGATCAGGATGACAGCCACATTTCTTAACTTGTGGTAACCGTCGCCTGCCTTTAAACCTTTGGAATCAATTTTCGCGTGGTAGAAGCGCACGCGTTTGGGAAGGGAGCGGACGGACAGCTCTGTGCGGCTTTTCTCCGGTTCAATATCATATGACCATGGAGCTTCGTCTTTTCCGACAGCTGATTCCTCCTCCAGGTAGACATCCAGTCTTGCACCATGCAGTTGTGGATTGCTGCCGGGATAGGAGCGTTGGGCCACGATCTGTACCTTTTCGGGGATTCTGTGGAGGATGATCTTCACAAGCTTACGTCCGAAAGCGGCTCCAAGTTCGGGATTGCCTGCCAATGCTTCAAATAAGAAATTGTCGATCAGGTTTAGTTCATCCAGTTTTTTGACCATCAATAGTCTCCTTTCGTAAAACGTGGGATACGAAAAAGAGACTGTCTGAGAACACTCTTTGCCTATCCCCCGCATTTTCAATTGTGCACACAAGGGGATAAGCGGACGAACCGTCCATAGTAAAAACAGAATACCGATACATCTTTTCCCGATATGTTATGATTAAAATATCATATTTCCGGGCGGCCGTCAAGAGGATTCG
>JAIEKC010000222.1:0-8204 GCA_029064505.1 Acetatifactor sp. | reverse complement strand
CCGGTATTATCGCGGATGAGATGGCGATCGGCATGGTGAACCAGAAGACAACCGCTGTCCGCGTGATTCCCGTCATCGGAAAGAGCGTGGGGGAGACGGTGGAGTTCGGCGGCCTGTTGGGCTATGCGCCTATTATGCCTGTGAACAGCTTTTCCTGTGACGCGTTCGTGAACCGGGGAGGAAGGATTCCCGCGCCCATTCACAGTTTTAAGAACTAAGAAATATGCTGCTTCCCTGCCTGTATATAAAGTGGAAATTGCGTTGACGCGTTAGAAAACCGGATGGCTGCCTTTTTATGTAAATGCAGGCGGTGCGTCGGCCATGTTTGCTTTTCCCGACAAGAGCCTGAAGGCAGGTTCTATTATTATTGAAGATATATGCTAACAGTTTAGTGCTCTGCCTGAGCTGTTATATCTGTTTCGCAAGGTATAGTGTATCATGTTTTATTGTGATTGCTGAAAAGAGCAATTTGATATACAATTGTGCTGAGACTATAAGAGTAAAAAGGAGAAAATACCATGGATTTATCTGCATATTTAAAAAGTATCATAGATATGGACCGCTGTGCGGTGGTCATCTGTAACCTTTCACATGAGATCATCTATATGAATCCGGCGGCCTGTGTCCGGTATGCAAAAAGCGGCGGGGCGGAGCTGGTGGGGAAAAGCCTGCTTGACTGTCATAACGCGGCGTCCCGGGAGATGATAGAGAAGGTGCTGGACTGGTTCCGGGAGAGCGATACCCACAACATCATCTATACATTCCGCAATGAGAAGGAGAATAAGGATGTCTACATGGTGGCTCTGCGTTCGGAAGCGGGTGAATTGATAGGCTATTATGAAAAGCATGAGTACAGGACGGTGGAGACAGAACCCTTATATGATTTCAAAGAAGAATGAGAAGACTTTTAAATATGTATATCACTGTCGGAGGCTGGAAATTCCAGTCTCCGACATTTGATTTACGACACTAGAGCGTGAATTTTGTTGTTTTTTTATTTAGATGCAACTTTTCAAGGTCTTTATTTATCTATAGGATAAAAGGAGGAAGATGGTTGACGGGAGATCCGCCGCATGGACGTCCGGGCGGACGGAACCGACTCTGCCGGCCAGGGCATTATTCGGACGGACACGTAACAAATGCCGTTTGCGGCAAATGACAAGCGATAATTTAACAGGAAGGAGCGGGTTGATTTGAGGCAGGCGCTTTACGACAGGCTGGTTGCTTATATCATTGAGAATCAGAATAAGTTTTACCGGCTGGCTTTCAGTTATGTACAGAATCAGGAGGACGCGTTGGATGTAGTGCAGAACGCGGTCTGCAAGGCATTGGAGAATTATGAGAGCCTGAGAGATGAAGGAGCGGTCAGATCCTGGTTTTACAAAATACTGGTGAATGAAAGCTACGCCATTTTAAATGCAAAAAAGAGGATGATCCTGACGGATGACAGCAGTTGCTGGGAAATTCCGTATGAGGAGGAGGGGTTTGAGCCTCAGGATGATCTCTATGACCGGATCGGCAGGATGGAGAAGGATGTGCAGAGTATTATCAAGCTCAGGTTTTTCGAGGAACTGACGCTCAATGAGATTGCAGAGGCTCTCAGAATGAATCTCAACACAGTGAAGGCAAAATTGTATCGTGGTCTGAAAACATTAAAGGTCGAAATCGGAGAGGAGAGAGGAGTATGAAACATATGGCAGAGGCAAAGAGCAGGTATGAGGATATTCCTATTCCGGAGGAATTGTCGGAACGGGTTATGGCGGAAGTGGAAAAGGCCCAGATAAGGTACAGAAAGAAAACAGCGGGAAAAAGGAGGAGAACTTTTATGAAAGGAGGAATGGCGGCGGCAGCGGCAGCAGTGGTTTTATTTACGGCAGGGGTCAATACCAGTGAAGTGCTTGCAAGGGAGCTTCAGGATGTTCCGGTGCTCGGTACCATGGCAAGGATCCTTACATTCCGGTCTTATGAATCTGAAACGGAAGATTTAAAGATTTCTGTGGATATTCCCAGCGTTGAGATGATCTCGGATGAGCTGAGCGGCATGGAAGACGCGGTAAACGAGGAAATCCATATGTTCTGTCAGGAGTATGCGGACGCGGCGGTAGAAAGGGCTGAGGACTACAGGCAGGCGTTTCTGGATACCGGAGGCACCGAGGAGGAATGGGAGGCACATCATATTGCCATCAAAGTATGGTATGAGGTGAAGTCCCAGACCGGCAGATATCTGTCCCTGGCAGTCATGGGAAGCGAGAATTGGACTTCCGCATACAGCGAGACAAGGTATTATAATTTTGATCAGGAGGCGGGAAAGTGGATAACCCTTGAGGATGTTCTGGGAAAAGATTATGCCCGGATCGCGGAGCAGAGTGTACGCCGGCAGATCGAGCAGAGGCAGACCGAGGATGGCGTGGAATACTGGCTCGACGAGTGGGAGGGTATTGACGAGGATACCGGATTTTACATGAATTCCGCAGGAAATCCGGTGATCGTATTTGAGCAGTATGAGATTGCGCCCGGGGCTATGGGCATGCCTGAATTTGAAATAGTAATGTCGGGCGAACAATGAGGACTCCGGCATGATGGGATGGTGGAAGCCGAAAGTATGGAGACAGGAGTGGAAGAAAGAGAGGATTATCTGATGAAAAGGATGTTGACAATTTTTATGGCGCTGGTTGTTATGCTGGTATTGGTGAGCTGTGGAAATAAGACCGGCCAGGGAACGGGAGAAGCCTCGGATCAGAGCACAGGCCGGGAAAGCGGCCAGGGAACGGGAGAAGCCCCGGGTCAGAGTACAAGCCGGGAAAGCGGTTCCATGCAGGGAGATGGAAGTGCAGGAAGCCCGGTGGCATCCAAAGAAGACGCCGGTGGGCAGCAGACGGAAACGTCAACGGAACTGAGGGATGATTACGAGGACAATTTTGATGTGGGAACTGAGGAAGCGGCTGAATTTGCAAGAATGATAAAAGAGGCCGTGGCACAGAAAGATGTGGAAATGCTGGCAGGACTGACGGGATTTCCTGTCTATGTAGGATTGTCAGGAGGAATCGTGGTAGAGACAAAGGAAGATTTTGTCGCTTTGGATGTGGAGGAACTTCTGTCAGATGAAATGGTCAGTTCCATAGCGGAAGCCGACGAAAACGATCTGAGTCCGAGCATGGCGGGTTTTACTTTATATGGAAGTGACGGCGCTCCAAGCATTACATTTGGGGTTCGCGAAGGCAGCTTGGCAATAAGCGGGATCAATTATGGCTATTAGAGCTGCAGCCACACTCTAAACATTCAAAAGCGGTCTTTACGATGAAACGAGCATACATTACAGACGGGCGGATACATCTTTTGAGAAGGTATCCGCCCGTCTGTCTGCTTTTTGTCTGATGAAATATTTCAGGATATTCATATTACGGATAGCGAAGCATGTCCTGTTGGAAAATCTGTTTTATATAGTCACAATAGGAATTGAATATTCACTGATCGCATTTCTTTCCTTGAAGTGGGGAGTCACACTTCGATAGATATGGGATATCAGAATATCCTGTTTCAACATATGCATGGCATCGGCATCCATGTAATTTTCCGCATCCGCAAGCTTTGTCACCAGAGGGATGGAAGACTGCTCCTTGATAGCGCCGAGCAGTTCGTGTGCATCTTTTCGAATGCCCAAAACGCGGGCATACGGGGCATAATCCTGTCTTCGACAGAATTCCACATCATCCTGTCGGATATTCAGCAGGATATGAAGCAGACAGCGGCTGATGCGTGTGTAGGTCATATTTTTGGTCTTTAACAGATCACAGAAATTGTCATAGTCACGATAGTAGTCCAGGTTATTGCATATCCGGTCTGACAGGTCATCAGATACATCCAGGTATTTCTGATATCCCTGTTCCCGTTCCAACAGTAATTTGTAGTATAGCAGATCCGAAAAATCATTGCTGCAGATAAAAGAAGATTCTTCCATGGCCTGCTGTAAGATCCGCCATGCTTCCGCGGGCATCTGGGATTTTATGGAATCGGGAGTCTGACCTGTAAACAGCGCCTGACGGAGAGCAAGTGCGGAACAATATTCCGTGTCAGTCATCCGGTCATGATAGCCGGCCCCGGTGCGGAGAACGGAGACAGGCTCCATCCCGCTGTTCCGACGGAGCAAAGCCTTAATGTATTCAATTCCAAGGATATTGTTTGGGGTGGAGAACACATCTCTGTAGGCCTGCAGAAAAGGATAGTTGAGGAACATCGCCCAGTTGCGCGCGTTAGGGTAGGATACCCCCTGCTTCAGGTATTGACGCATGGTGGCGGAGAAGTCTTCCGGTTCTTCCACAAGAATATGGGCGGCCTTTGTCATGACTTCCACATTGCCGCATTCGCTGCCAAAACACAGATGAGTCACTACGCCCAGCTTATCCAGAGTGGAAACGGATCCCATGGCAAAGTATTCGGCGCTGGAGGCCGAGTAGATGGCGGGCAGTCCGAGAACAAGATCCGCACCGCATCTGAGCGCCATTTCGGCACGACGGTGCTTATCCAGAAGAGCGGGAGCGCCGCGCTGCACAAAATCACCGCTCATGATCACAATCGTGTAGTCAGCACCGGTCATTCGGCGGGATACATCCATCTGATATTTGTGTCCGTTATGAAAAGGATTGTACTCTGCAATAATTCCGTTTACTTTCATGAAAACCTCATTTCCCCGCATGCGGCAACATAATTTACGATAATACGATCATAAATATCGATTATAAATGTGAAAAAAATAACAAATTTGAAAGCGTTTACATATGCTAAAGTAACGAAAAAATGACAAGAAAGCACAAGGGATATGTACTTGAAAATATACAATTTAACGAATATTGAGCCTTGTACATTGTCTTTGTATCTAGTATAATATAAATATCTCAGTTTGTTAAGTGCAAAACTAACAAATCTTAGTAAAAAATGTTACTGCTCACATGCAGGGATGAGCACTGTGGACAGTATCAAAAAACAACGAGGGACAAGCGGTGAACCCGCCGGAAAGGAGAAATGGATATGTCATACATTGACCTGATCAAGGAGAGAGCAAGGCTTGACAAAAAGACGATTGTTTTACCGGAATCCAATGACAAGAGAACTCTGCTGGCAGCAGCAAAAATTGTGGAAGAGGGCATTGCTGACATTATCATGATCGGTGACGAAGAGAAGATCATGGATGGTGCAGGCTGGTTGGAGGTTGATCTGACCGGTGTTACGGTTGTCAACCCTAAGAAGACGGATAAGCTGGACGGCTATGTGAATCTGTTATATGAAACCAGAAAGGCAAAGGGCATGACGGAGGAGAAGGCGAGGGAGATCCTTCTGAACGATCCTCTGACTTTCGGTATTGTTATGGTCAAGGCAAATGAGGCGGACGGTATGGTTGCCGGTGCCTGTCATTCTACAGCAGATACTTTGAGGCCTGCGCTGCAGATCCTGAAGACGGCTCCCGGCGTGAAGCTTGTTTCCGCGTTTTTTGTTATGGATACCCAGTTCAAGGATCAGGGCGAGAATGGGGCATTTCTGTTTGCCGACTGTGGTCTGAATCAGGATCCGACTGCGGAGGAGCTTGCCGCCATCGCGGATTCCTCTTCCAGAAGCTTCCAGGCGCTGGTGGGTCCCAAGCCTGTTATCGCAATGCTGAGCCATTCCACCAAGGGAAGCGCAAAGCATGTATTGGTAGATAAAGTGGTGGAAGCGACCAGGATCGCACAGGAACAGTACCCTCATCTGACACTGGACGGTGAACTGCAGCTGGATGCCGCACTGGTGCCCGGCGTGGCTAAGACCAAGTCCCCCGGAAGCCCTGTAGGCGGCAGAGCCAACATATTGATCTTCCCCAACCTGGATGCGGGAAATATCGGATATAAGCTGGTACAGAGACTGGGCGGAGCGGAAGCTTACGGCCCCATGCTCCAGGGTATAGCAAAACCCGTCAACGATCTCTCCCGTGGATGCTCCTGGCAGGATATAGTAGGCGTAGTAGCCATCACCGCCGTCCAGGCACAACTTGTCTAAGGGCAGAGCCAAGACATCATTTGAATGGATGCCATGCCTGCATGAGCAGCCGGGTAATAAACAAATAAATGAAAGGAAATATGATCAACATGAAGGTATTAGTTATTAACTGTGGTTCTTCTTCCCTGAAATTTCAGCTCATTGATTCCGAGTCTGAGAAATGCCTTGCAAAGGGGCTGTGTGAGAGGATCGGTATTGACGGCAGTATGATCACATACGCTCCTGAAGGTGGCGAGAAGGAGAATACCGTAACTCCTATGCCTGACCATACCGAGGCGATCCGTCTGGTACTGGAGGCGCTGACCAATCCTGAGACCGGCGTTGTGAAGAGTTTGGACGAGATCGGAGCGGTAGGACATCGCGTGGTACATGGCGGTGAGAAGTTTGCCGAGTCCGTTGTCATTAACGATGAGGTGCTGGCGGCAGTTGAGGAGTGCAACGATCTGGCGCCTCTTCACAATCCCGCGAACCTGATCGGTATCAACGCATGTAAGAAGCTGATGCCCGACACTCCCATGGTGGGCGTGTTCGATACCGCTTTCCATCAGACCATGCCTGAGGAAGCGTATATGTACGGACTTCCTTACGAATATTATCAGAAATATAAGATCAGAAGATACGGCTTTCACGGCACCAGCCATTCCTATGTATCCAAGAGAGCGGCGGAAGTTCTGGGTAAGGAATATGAGGATCTGAAGATTATCGTCTGCCATCTGGGCAATGGCGCATCCGTATCCGCGGTAAAGAACGGAAAATGTGTGGATACCTCCATGGGACTTACTCCCCTGGAAGGTCTGATCATGGGTACCCGCTCCGGTGATATGGATCCTGCCATCATTGAGTTCCTTGCGCATAAGGAGAACAAGAATATTGATGAGATCATGAGCGTGCTGAACAAGAAGTCCGGCGTGCTGGGCCTTTCCGATAATCTTTCCTCCGATTTCCGTGACCTGGAGGAGGGATTCCATAAGAATGACGCAAACGCAGTCCGCACCATGAAGACCTACTGTTATCGCGTGGCAAAGTATATCGGTTCCTATGTGGCGGCAATGAACGGTGTGGATGTGATCTGCTTTACCGCCGGGATAGGCGAGAACGCGGCGCTGGTACGCACTATGGTATGTGAATATCTGGGCTATCTGGGCGTGAAGGTAGACGAGGATGCGAATCACAAGCGCGGCGAGGATATCGCTATCTCTACCGCCGACAGCAGGACTACCGTTATGGTGATTCCCACCAACGAAGAGCTTGCTATTGCGCGTGAGACGGTACGCCTGGTGAAATAGGCTGTCCAGACGGAATGCAACGGTCAATTGCGAGAGGCCGGTGTAACGGCAGTGTAAAACAGCAGTACAAATGAGAGATGCAGGTACATAGACGGGACAGAGCAGCCATGTGTGATATGGCGGCTCTGTCCCCATTTCTCCTTTCTAAAAAAATGTCACCTGTGGGTTGCTGATCCAACGGCCACCTGTATCGCAATAAATTGTGAGCAGATCGTTGGATCACAACCACACAGGTGGAAAAAATGTATTTTTGACGATATGTTCTGTGAGCTCTTGAATTCTTCCGAAATTTTCCTCTTTATGTAACTGTTCAGAACCAAGCAAATTTAGCTGAAATGTGTGATGAATGCCTGCATTCAATCACATATTTTCAGATGAATTTATTTGGCGAGAGCCAAACACCGAGGAAACACGCAGTGTTTTCGAGGTTGGTTCTGAATAGTTACCTCTTTATTATTTTTTCCCTTATCCTGTATAATTGGTACTGTTGTGCTCTTAACCGTGTGTCTGTGGTTGTTTTTTGACGGATCTGATCGTTCGGATCTGGAGCTATGTGCTTTATAACAAAAATAATAAGAGGAAATGAAACTTTTGATTTTCCTGTAAAGTCAAACTATTATACAGAGAAGAAGGAGGGACCGAAATGAAGATCTTGACTGGAAGAAAGGCGAAGGAGGAGAAGGTAGAGCAGCTTTTGCTGGAAAATTATGACAGATACTACCGGCTTGCCTTCAGTTATGTGCACAATGCCGATGATGCGGGTGATATTGTGCAGAACGGCGCATACAAGGCGATACGAAACAACGGCAGTCTGAAAAATCAGGAATATGCGGCAACATGGCTCTACAGGATCATGCTGAACGAAATATATGATTTCTTCCGACGGAGACG
>JAIEKC010000221.1:0-6157 GCA_029064505.1 Acetatifactor sp. | reverse complement strand
GATATGCCGATCCCATATTTTTTAAACCGGACCTCTCGGGAATGGCGGATCCCGTGTGGGCATTTGCGAGCCATGTTCCCGGTTCCAAAGAACGTTTCGCAATGGAAAACGGATATGACAGGGAGATCTGCGCCGATCTGGTGGCAAGCACCGCCAACAACCTGATACGCTATGGGGCAAAGCCTGCGATCTTACTGGCTCACGTGGTCTGCGGGAACAATGACAGCGGCCAGCTCCTCACCATGGGAGAGGCTCTCAAGGAAACCTGTGAAAGCAATGGGATCGCATTTGCAGGCCTGGAAGTGGCCGCACAGCCCGTCAATTATCATGCGGTGGAATACAAGCTGAACGCGGTAGCCATAGGTGTCGCAGACAGAGAAAAAGTACTCAGGGGCAACAGAATAAAAGAAGGGGATGTCCTGATCGGACTACACTCCGACGGCATATCCTCCATCAGCTACCCCTTTATCAAAGTGATCCTTGACAGAAGACCGGATACAGCCTATGCAAAGATTGACGGCCGGCACACTTTCATGGACGAACTGATGAAGCCCAATGCCTGTTATGTAAATGTGGTAAATGAACTGATGGGACAGGATCTCATACACGGCGTTTTCACCATCTCCAAGTCCTTATTCAACCGGAAATGCTATGAGACGATACCCAAAGGCCTCGGCGCGGGCATCTCTGTCTCACAGATCCCGGTTCCCTCCCTGTATCAGTTTATCTATGATCTCAACATGATGGACAGGGAATGCTTTCTGGACGACTTCTCTCTTGGCATCGGCATGGTGCTGGCAGTACCCGAAGCGCGTTGCAGAAAGGCGGCAAGGATCATCGAAAGATACCATAAATGCCATGTCCTTGGAAGAATAGAAAAGGACGATGAATATCCCGACGCCAGAGTGTGGCTGGTATAGTACCGGAAAGCCATTTTAACACGCTCCGGAAATTTTAACGACACAACGGTGCAAATCAGGCAGTCCACAGATTCGGTTTCTCCGGATGAAGTGCTGGAGCGTGCAGCTGGCAGAACCTGTCGGAAAAGACAGGGGAGATTTCAAGTAAAAATTGTAATGATAAACACCAGGAGGTATTGACATGGTAAAAGCAGGCATTCGCAACGGCTATATGCTGTTGCTGTTTCTGATATTCTCATTTGTCCTGAACGAAGTTGTGATTCTGGGAAATGACCTCATCGCGGAAGCTACGGATCTGATGCTTATCGGACAGCCGGTAAATTTCTCGGAATTTATCGTGCCCCTGCTGTGGATGGTCGCTCTGGGAACCGTGGCCGCTTTCCTGAAAAGCATTTTCGGGAAGCATTACAGCGCCACGGTCCAGAAAGAGGTCCGGATATCCCTGGGAAGGCACCTGATGAAGCTTCCCTTCTCCTATTTTGACGAGAAGGGCACCGGAAGTCTGCTCACAAGGCTGATATCGGATCTGGATGAAATGGGAAGATTTTTTTCCGAGATCCTTCCCGAACTTCTGATGAACCTTATCATAGTATTGACCTCCACCGTGTATCTGGTCCGGATGGATGCCATGCTGATCGTCGTGCTGTTCGCAAGCTATCCGGTCATGCTGGTGGTATCGGACCGACTGTCGAAAAAGCTGGCGGAGATCACGAAAAAGCTGCGCACCCACATGGATGAGCGGGCCGAGACAGCCTATGACGCCATACAGGGTATCATGGTCGGCAGAAGCTACAATCTATATGAACTGCACAGGCAGAAGCTCAATACCGTGATCGATAATATGGTAATGCAGGTAAGCAAGAGCACACGGATATCCACAATGGGCTGGGTGCTGAAGAACGCAATCACCACGGTTCCCGTCATATTCTGTTATCTCTTTGCGCTGCATGAGATCAGGCAGGGCAGGATCACCGTGGGTGACATGCTGGCCTTTACGGTGATACTGAGCAGGATCCTGTACCCCATCGGCGACATTGTCTTCTGTGCAAACGATATCCGTGAGGTGGGCGTCTCACTGAAAAGAATACAGGAGATCTACAACCGGCAGGAAGAGCGGCAGGACGGCAGGATCACCCTGGAAACCGGCATGCGGGACGGACAGGATATCCTGTACAAAGATGATATGCGGATCCCAAAAGAGAGAGCCGCCAAAAACGAGACACCGGAGCGGAATACTTTGCAGTCTGAGTCCGGTGCACTGCGGGAAAATAACATACATAGAGCACATGACAGCCACAAGACGATTCCCGCCATCCGGTGGCAGGACGTTTACTTTTCCTACGACGACAGCCGGGAGCAGCCGGTGCTGAGAGGAATGAGCTTTTCCGTTGAGATTGGAGCACAAACCGCCTTTGTGGGAGGTTCCGGAGAGGGAAAGACCACCATCTTCAAGCTGCTCTGCGGCCTTTATGAGAAAAGCGGCGGTCAATATCTGCTCTTCGGGCACCCCTTTGAGGAATGGAACCTGGCCGCGGCAAGAAGCTGCTTTTCAGAGGTTTCGCAGAATGTATTTCTATTCCCCGAAACCATCCGTCAGAACGTAGCCTGCGGCAAGGAAAACGCAACGGAAGAGGAAATCGTGGAGGCATGTAAAAACGCAAATATCCATGACTTTATCCTGCAGCTTCCCGACGGATATGACACACTTGTGGGGGAGCGCGGCGTACTTCTCTCAGGCGGCCAGAGACAGAGGATTTCCATCGCAAGGGCTTTTCTGAAGGATGCACCGATCCTCCTCCTGGACGAACCCACCGCTTCCGTGGACATCGAATCGGAACATAAGATACAGGAAGCCATTGACAGGATAGCCGCGGGGAGGACCGTGATCGTTATCGCCCACAGGCTTTCCACGGTAAAGAACGCCAGGAAGATCTATGTGGTCAGCGGGGGGAGGATCGCCGAGGCGGGAACCCATGGGGAGCTGATGGAACAACAGGGAATTTATGCGGAATTATACGCAAAAGGGTGAGGAGTTGTGTAGATATGTTTAAAACTTTTATTCGCTATATGAAACTGATGGACGACAGACTTCCCTTCTTTCTGTTCGTTGTGGTGTGTTCCACTCTGGGAGACGCAGGACGCAGGATTGCAAATTCCTATCTGGTCAAGCATATTGTCACCGCGGCGCAGACCGGCGATACGGAGCACATTTTGCTGCTTGTGTTTGGGAATTTCGTTGTATTTGTACTCTGCCTCCTCCTATGGCGCTATGGGATCATCCATTGTAACATCGAGGGCCGGACTGCAGCCGGCAAAGTAGAAAAGCTTGTATTTTCCAAAGCCCTGCGCCTGCCCATGTCCTATTACGAAAAGAATCACAGCAGCGACTTTATGTCAAAGCTGATCTTCGACACCCAGAGGGCTTCGGATATCTACACCTCAAGACTCCGCAGACTGCTTGCAGCGGTCCTCTCCACGATAGTATATCTGATCCCCATGCTATACTTCAGCTGGGAGCTTACTCTCTGCCTGATCGGTGTCAGCCTTCTGGCTTTCGGAGCAAACAGTCTCTTTATGGAACCCATGAAGGCATCGGGCATACAGCTCTCTGAGAAGAACAGAAACATGCTGGAGAAGCTGACCAGCATTCTGTCAGGCATGGAACTGGTCAAGATCTTTCCGTTGGAGCCAAAGCTGTCAGGGGAATACGAAGACTCCGGAGAAGAATACTTTCATGCCCAGAAAAAGGCAAACCGGATCTCATCGGGATTGGAGAGCCTGAACTGTCTGTTTGACCTGACAGGGGCTCTGGCGTTTCTGGGGCTTGGCATCTGGTTCGTCTCACTGGGAAGGATCGGTCTCGGGGAACTGACAGCCCTTTACACACTGTACGGCTCCTTCCGCAATGTCTTTCTGGAAATAGGGCTTTATCTGCCCCAGGTGATGTATTGTGTGGGCAACGCCGAGAAGATCTTTGCGTTTCTGGACCTGGAGGAAGAACCGGAGCAGTGGGCGTCTGCAATGGACGGAGAAATCGGCAACAGGACCGGATACGGATGCTCCTCCGGAGAAGCGCCTGTAAAATGCGGCAACGGATACCCTTCCGGAAGCGAAACAGATGCTCTTCCTGAGACGGACCATGACGGCAGCCTGAAGGCAGAGGGGCACTGTGAGGATATCATGCTGTCCATGCAAAATGTAAGCTTCTCGTACAGTGCGGACAGAAAAGTCCTGGAGAACTTTTCCATGGAGGTCAAACGCGGCAGCTTTGTGGCGGTAGTCGGCGAGTCCGGCTGCGGGAAAAGCACGGTCGCAAAGCTTTTGCTGGGCTTTTATCCTCTTGAAAAGGGATGCATACGGATGAAGGGAAAGAAATATTCCGAACTTACCCTGAAAGAGATCCGGGAACAGATCTCCTACGTTCCCCAGGAACCCTATCTGTATGAAACCACCATTGCCGAGAACATAGCATATGGCAGGTACGGAGCAGGACGCGATGAGATCATAGCCGCGGCCAGGGCTGCCAATGCCCACGACTTTATCACAAAACTGCCGGCGGGGTATGACACGGTGCTGGGAGAGCGCGGCAATACCCTGTCAGGAGGGGAAAAACAGCGCATAGCGATAGCCCGCGCAATCCTCCGGAATTCCCCCGTGATCATTCTGGATGAAGCCACCTCCGCCCTTGACAATGAGTCCGAAGCCCTGGTGCAGGATGCCATAAAATCCCTGAAGGGTGGACGCACCATACTGATGATCGCCCACCGTCCGAGCAGTATCGCCACCGCGGACACGGTGGTCCGGGTGGGGTAATGATACTGTCTTACTCATTACCCGCAGGAATAAATGAAATAATGTACCAGACTGCAGAGCAGCGGAGCGGAAACATCAACAGAATTACGCACCTCATAAAATTTAAATTCCATCGAAAACCATATGGTTTCCGATGGAATGACCTGCTTGAATCATGGAACCCCCCGTTCCGAAAAGTATTTCCTTTACATCTGCAATGATACAGATTGTACATAAAAATCACTTTATTCCCGAGAGGCTATTTTATATGCTACGGATCTTCAGGCTTTTTCTCTAAACACTGTATCTCATACATTCTCGCGTACAGGCCGCTTTCCTCCATCAGCTGCCGGTGGCTGCCCTCCTCAACCACAGTGCCCTCTCTCAGTACAAAAATACGCTTTGCTTTTCTGACAGCCGCCATGTGGTGGCTGAAAAGCAGCGTGGTGTGACTCCCGGCCTCCTGCGTAAACCGTTCACAGACCTTTCCCTGACGGAAAATATCCAGCGATGCCATGGGCTCGTCCAGTACACGGATCTGCGCGGGCTGCGCAAGCTCTCTGGCGATCAGAAGCTGCTGCCATTCTCCTTTTGAGAGTATCACACCCTTTTCCTCCATGTTGCCCAGAAAAGTATCTGCGCCCTGCGGGAATCTGCCGCTTCCGTCTATCTCCCATTCCCGCACAAGTTCTTCCGCCAATTGCCTTGCACTGCTGTTTTCCTTCTTTACACCCTCTTGCCCGCCTCTGTGGGGCAGTGATTTCAATATTTTCTCATGGGGATCCTCATCCGATATTCCCCCTGAACGGATTTTTCTGTCCAAATCTTCTTTTGGATTACCTTTGTCAAAACAGCTTTTCCTGCCATACCGCTCCCCCGGTGCTCCTTTATCGGAACCTCTGCCCCGATTCCTGCCGGCTGATCTCTCAGTCTGTTTTCCACTGTACGGCCTCTCTGCAAATGCCTCCTGCTTTTCCTGGGGAAAGATATTTTGAACTATGGTATCCTCATACCTTGCGGCATCCTGAAACAGCACAGCGAAAATCCGTCGTCTCTCACAAAACGGGATCTCTCTCAATTCGATCCCGTTTAAGCGGATCTCTCCTTCGTAATTGTCATACAAACCCGAAAGCAATTTCACAATAGTGGTCTTGCCCGACCCGTTGGCGCCCACAAAGGCATAGTATCCTCCCCCGGTCACCTTGAAATTCAGATCATGCAACACGTATCTGCCCGTTCTGGGGTACCGGAAGGACACCTCCTTAAATTCCAATGTCTCAAATTTCTCCTGCGCCCCGCAATCATTATCACGGTTCCATTCATTTCGGTTCCATTCATTTCGCTTCCATTCATTTCGCTTAACTTCTTTGTCCGCAGCCTCCGCTTTATCTTCAGAACTGTTCACTGCCCGGCTGCTATCTTCCTTTTCCGTTTTTCCCCATTTT
>JAIEKC010000220.1:0-8144 GCA_029064505.1 Acetatifactor sp. | reverse complement strand
GGATGTCTATAAGCGACAGCCACATCATAATAATTCTCTTCCGATCGCTTAACCATATCCACTGCATCCGTGCCGTCCGGTGCCGATTCCACTATAAAACCGGATTCTGTCAGTATCACCTCCGCAATCTCGCGGTTCAGCTCTATGTCTTCCACCAGCAGAACCCTCTTTCCGCTGAAATCAGCCAGAGTCCATGTATTGGCTTCCTCTCCCTTATCTATCAGATTATTGGCGGCAAGCAATGCCGATTTCAGGTCTGACATGAAGAGCGGTTTCGCACAGAAGCCTGTCACACCTGCAGCTTTTGCATCTTCCTCAATATCGGTCCAGTCATATGCGGTAAGTATGATGATAGGCGCTTCATCACCCACTTCACTGCGGATCTTTCTGGCCGTTTCCACTCCGCTCATCTCAGGCATCTGCCAGTCAATGATATAAGTATGATAGGAATCGCCTTCTTCATGAGCTATCTTCGCACGGTACGTAGCCTCCCGTCCGGACGTGGTCCACTCGGCACGCATACCGATCTGTTTCAGCATCTTGCTCACACTGTCACATATATTAAAGTCATCATCCACAACAAGTGCACGTAATCCGTTCAATTCCCTGATCTGTGCCGCATTCTTCTCCGTATCCTGGAGTTTCAGACTTATCTCTACCGTAAAGGTACTTCCCTTTCCGACCTCGCTTTCCACAGAAATGGTTCCGTTCATCATTTCCACGATATTCTTTGTTATAGCCATGCCAAGGCCCGTACCTTCGATCCCGCTGCGGGTGGTGCTGGATTCCCTCTCAAAGGGTTCGAATACATGCTGTACAAATTCTTTGGACATGCCGATACCATTGTCTTTGATAGTGAAGATATAATCTCCATATCCATGCCGGAAGGTCGTCTTCTGTCTGATCCGGAATGAAATACTTCCCTTTGCCGGTGTATACTTCACGGCATTGCTCAACAGATTGATAAACACCTGATTCAGTTTTAAGGGATCCGCGATCACATCCTCATTCGTTACCTCAAAGGTATCAATAAACAGCTCCAGCTGCTTTGCCTTAACCTGAGGCTGTATGATACTTACCAGATTATGCATCAGTTCCGATATGTTGCATTCATGCTCCTTGATCTGTACCTTACCGCTTTCGATCCTGCTCATGTCCAGAATGTCATTGATCAGACTGAGCAGATGATTACTGGAAGAAAGAACCTTCTGCAGACAGTCTCTGACCTGATCTTTATTGTCAATATGGCTGACTGCAATGGTGGTAAATCCTATGATAGCATTCATGGGTGTACGGATATCATGAGACATATTGGAAAGAAATGTGGTCTTAGCCGCATTGGCATGCTGTGCCTGCATCAGTGCATCCTGCAACGCCTGAGTCTGTTCTCTCTGTTTCTGTACCTGTTCCGTGATCTCTTTTGACACTACCATGACAATAATATCACCTGTATCATAGTCCTGTGTCATGATAAATGTCTGTCTTACACACATCTGCCGGCCTCCGAAAGCCTGGCCCCAATAATCAATATTAACCTCCGCTGTACCCTGCTCATATGCCTCTTTCAGGTAATCCATATTTACTACTCTGCTGTAATCCTCTATGGATTCCTCCAGTATGAACTGTTTCCATTCTTCAAAATACCGGGAAGCCTTACATGGAATATCAAGTCCAAGTTTTTTCAGTAACGCAATAGACTCTCCGTCGATATTCCGTATGATTTCCTGTTCGATCAGGTCTTTCGTAAGATTAAATTCAAAGGTACATAAAGAATTTGAAGTGATTGCTATACGATACTGTCTCTCTTTTCTTGCCGCAAGAGCGATTTCAGCCTGGTTATGAAGCTCAATTTCCTTTACTTCAGTAATATTCTGCCGGATAAACAGAACCTTGACTGCTCTTCCTTCCTTTCTTTCCAGACATACTATATTGATATGTTCCCATTCCTGATCGCCGTTATGTTCCACATGACTTTCATAACGCAGATCATCCTGATCTTTCATGGCATCAATAATAGCATCCTTATCAAGCAGTCTGACGTATTCCTGACGGACGTCTTCTTCTATCTGGCAATTACATAAATGATCTACAAGATTCTGATATCTGCCGCTGGTTGAAAGATCGCTATCCTCCGGTTTCGTCCCTGCCAGATATTGATAGGTGTCCGTTTCGAAATCAGCCATGGCAAAACGGGAAAACAAGATATCCACTCCCTTGATGATATATCCCATCTCGCGGTTTTCCTTTTCCAGCAGCTTCTTCTCCCGGCCTGCATTCACAAGTACTATTATGATATAAATAACAAATAAGCCGACAAGCATGGCCTCTAAACGGATACCGACAAGATTTTCCACCCTTATCATGTTCTCCGTTACACTTTTGGGAAATGTCTGTACAAGAACAAATTCGTTCTCCGGAAGATATCTGACACATATATTATCCGTTTTACTGCCTGGAGCACAGATAAAAGCGCCTTCTCCGCCATTTTCAAATACAGCCTTCGTTTTCTCCGCCGTATCCCCATCGATCATTCCCATATCCAATAACAGATCTATTATTTTACCGTCATGCACTCTGGCATCAGAACACGCAAGGATACTTCCGTCCGGTCTGCACAGATGCACAGATGCCGCCTCACCGAAATAGGTGGTACTGAGCATGTCTTTCAGATATTCTTCCGCCAGATATGCCCCTCTAAGTACACCTATGATTTCTCCGTTATATCTGACAGGTGAATAAAAGCAAAGCATGGTCTCATCATAAAAGGCGGAATCATACACCACGGTTATCCCGCTTTTTCCCTGCATAGCATTCACAAAATAATCTTTTCCTGCTGCATCGGACGTCCTTCCGTCTGAAATATGATTGACACCTTCCGTATTTGTAAATACCAGAGCATCAAACAACAGATTATCCTTTATTTCCTTCAGCATCTCGTCACTGATTTCAGGTTCTGTGAGACTGTTTTCAATAAAGAAAGTATATGTCTTGATAAGATCTAAAGCATTGTTCAATTTCTCATCTATATGTTCAGCCATGTGGTACGCGGAATCTGACGCATAACTTTTATTTCTGTCTTCCATACGTTTTCTGTTTTGTGTGGTATACCAATGGAACAGGACAATGACAGCTATCAAAAGCAGAACCATATATATTATTTTTTGCAAATTTTTCTTCCTTTTCATTAAAAATGCCCCTCTTTCATTTTACAGCCATGAAATACATCTATTCAAAAATGCGTATAGCTTTCATTAATTGCTCTTAAATTATTTTAACATTTCTGCTATCTATGTCAATGGAAAAAGGGCAATAAAAAATCCAATGCATTTCCTTGAGAAAACATTGGATTTTTATTTTTTTCACGGTTTTATGTCACTTATTCCCGCACTGCCCGGAAAAACACTCCCTCATAACAGATAAGAGCGGTATCCGCATCTATCTGATAAAAGAATTGCCCGAATAATGGTGCGGTATCCGAAACTCCTTCCAGCTCAAAGTAATCGAAAGATGTTGCGGAAATTCCCATCACTTCCGTATCAACCATAAACTCTTCCTCAAACTGTTCGACAGTAATTAATTCTTTTCTATAATTATCTACCGTATAAGTGTCTTCGTCACCAGATACCTTATACCAATATCTTCCATATTGCAGATGTCTGCTTTCAAGACTGCTGATCTCCTCTTCCGACAATGCATAGATACCGGGTGCAATATGATCTGTCACTTTCCATCTTCCATAGATTGAGGTTCTCTCATAATAATCCTGATACTCAGGCCGATTGACAAAATCTTCTATACTCGAAATTGACTTCCTGTCATGGGTATTATTATATTCCTCTTCCAAAATTGTCTCTTCAATAAAGTACCTGCCTTCTCTTCCGGTATAAATACGTGCCTCTGAAAGGGTACTCTCTGAAGAAGTGCCTTCACCAAACTTATAATTAACGATAGTGATCACATCGGTATAACCGTCACCGTTCAGATCAGGAAATGCCACAGCCGCAACATTCTGAAATACCCATTTTTCCTTATCCTGTCTTATTTCCGATCCTCCAAAAGAATAAATCACCTGTCCGTCCCGGATCAACTTAAAAACCACATCCTCAGACGGATTCAGAAAAGTGTTCGGAGCATAGGCCGTGAAAGTCACCTGTCCGAGCGGATTCATTTCCACATCAAAGGTAGCTCCCGCTATCATACCTTCCTCTGTATCCTTTGGGACCGGCATTCTGTCTTTCCCGGCTATCATAAACCCTCTCTCATTATCTGCAGGGAGCAGAAATAAATAGATCAAACTTCGGTATTCTTCCTCGTCAATAAATCCTTCCAGCAGATCTACCTCTTTTAAAATATCCGCATCTGTATCAGACACATATTCATATCTGTAAGCAGGAGAATCCGAAACACTGATATAGAAGAAATCTCCTTCACAGATCACACTGGTATCGCCCAGGGTACTCATATCTTCCACATATACTGATAAGGGATTGCCGAATATCTGTTGAACCGTATTTTCTACTTCATCGTAAGATATTTTTACATAAGGAACCTCAAAACCCCATTGTTCCACATACCTGTCAACTGTTTCTCTGTCAAAGTCACTGGTATAACAGTTAAAAAGAAATTCTCTCCAGAAATCCGCATTCATTTCTTCTTCGGAAGCAAAATCGGGTATTTTCGGACAAATACTCATCAGATATTCCTTATCTTCTTCCGTCAAAGTAACATTTCTGCTTCCCATACCTGACACGGATGAGCCGGTGCTGCCTGTTGCATTACCGTTTGAGTTATCACTGTCCGGATTTCCTGACTGTACGCCGCTGTTCTCTGTATGATTCAATCCTGCATTTTCTGTATCTGTGTCCAGATCCGCCCCTTCCGCTTCTATCCTCGGAATTGTCATAAATGCCGCCACACAGAACACTGTCATGGTCATGACCAGACTTGTGATCACAATACCTCCATTTCTCTTCCTTGACAGATTTCGAACTCTTCTTTCCGTATTAGACTCTCCAAATGCAAGACCTATGGATATACCGCTTCTTTTCTCCGCAAAGGAAAGCAAAGTATTGGCATAAGATTTCCTCTCCTCCAGGGATGCATTCCGCAGAACCGTCTCATCACAGAACATTTCCATATCCTGATTCATTTTATGAACCGCCAGCCATACCAGAGGATTCCACCAATGCAGGCAGATACATAAAGTTCCTATCAGTCTGATCAGAGGATCATGATGCCTGATGTGAGTCTGTTCGTGCTTCAGGATCTGATAACCTTCCTGCTTTTTCAGTCCGTAAGGCATAATGATCCTGGGTCTTATCACGCCGAGCACAAAAGGAGAATCTATCTTTTCGCAGAACCATACATTTTGTTTTCCCCTGACTGCTGTGGAAATCCTGCATTTCATCACCACGTACTGGATCAGATATAAACAGATAGATATTGCCACTCCCGCCAGGTATATGATAACTGACAGTCCAAATATTTTAGCCGGACCGGATGTCTCCGACAGTAATGCATCCAGGTCAAACACATTGAAATCTGATGTATCGGATGTTTCCCAGTGAAACATCTTATCAAGAAATCCTGCCAGAATGCCCTCATGATCTGTTTCACCGTTGTCAGCCATATTCGGATTTTCCATGTTATTTATATCGATATCCTTTTCCGAAGACAACAGAACAGATCCGTTTTCTCCCATTCCTGCACCGATGCCTGTATTTTCGGATCCTCCCAAAGATGTGTTTTCTTTTCCTGAATTTACTGCCTGCATCCCCTGATCTTCTGATGATCGTCTATGAGAATAGGGTTCCTGTCCTGAAAATCTTCCACTCCGGACAATTCCGTCAGGAAGTATTGTCTCAGGCTGTAAGCTGAAAGGCGTCTCCACAAAGACAGGACACAAAAGTCTCACGCCAACCAGCATCCAAAGAAAGTATACATACACTTTCGGATATTTTTTCAGAAAAAACCTTACCATTAAAACCACAAGAATCAGCAGTCCAGCCTGCAGGCTCATACTCCATAACTTACTCACTGCCCCCACTATCATACCTAATCCTCCATCTGATCTATAATCTGCCTGATGTGTTCCGCATCTTCTCTGGACAGCTTTCTATCCTTTAAAAACGCGGCAAAAAAAGCGGGAATATTTCCCTTGCTGGTGCGCTGCAGCAATTCCTCGCTATCCTGTCTGTCCACTTCCTCCTTGCTCACCAGAGCAGATACAATGGTATTATCATTTTGAACGATACCCTTGTCGATCAGTTTTTTGATCACGGTATAAGTAGTTGACTTTTTCCACCCTAATCTTTCATTACATAGTTGTACCAGTTTAGGACTGGCAATGGGTTCATTTTCCCACAAAATGTTTAAAAAGCGATATTCTCCTTCATAAATTTTTTCCATAATATGTCTTCACCTCCTTGGTCTATACCTATAGACTAATTCTAGTCTATCACTATAGACCACATATGTCAACATATTATTTTCTTTTTATATGCAATCCTTTTCTTCTTATCCCAGACATACGCCTGGTATCCTAAAAGAACAGCCATTCCTGACTTTCCCACAACACCCACTGTAGTAACAACAAAACCCAGATCGGTAAAATATGATAACTTACATTTATAGACATATAGTAAATGAAATACTACAAGTATACACATAGCTAATATGACCAAAAATGGTATCCTGCGTTCTTTGAATTCAAAATATAATATTACTGTCGTTCCAAATATAAGAGGTATCGTAAAATCTGTCAGCCATCCCATAAAATCTATATGCCCATTGTTTTTAACACGCATATCAATATAAGTAATTAGAAATGACAGAGACGCTGACAAATAGGGTACACACATGATATAGCCTGTTATTTTAGCATTCATTTTATTTTTTACTGATAATACCAGACCTGAGACTGCTGCCGCAAAATATGTGATCCGAATGATATCTGAGCTGACTGTCGTAACGGTAATTTTTCCTGCCGGACTATTTGACAGTGCTTCATTTGGAGCGATATAAGAATATAAGCTGAAAATACATAACAGCAGATATATTATTGCTGCGGCCGTATACAACACAGTCTGAAAAACATTCTCAATCGGCTGCGCCAAAACAGGTTCCTTTTCGATCTGTTCCTTTAGCTCTTCCCCGGACAATAATTCATCCAGAGAAACATCCAATATTTTTGCGATCTTTTTTGCTGTCAACAGATCCGGATAACGCGCTCCGCACTCCCAGCGTGACACTGCCTGTCTGGTGACATACAGGCTTTCTGCCATTGTCTGCTGCGTCATTCCTTTTTCTTCCCTGAAATGTTTTATTTTTTCTCCAAACTCTACCATAAATATGCTCCTTCCTTATCCCTAAATCTATACTCACGAGCGATGAAATTTGCCGCAACGTTCCTGGAGCCTTTCGTTCGTGAGTCAGGTCACTTGGTATGTTTTAGTGATCGTCAGTATAAATTATTAAATTGGTCTTTAATAATTACCGGCATATTTATTGTATTCTATCTCTTATGATCATGAAAGAAACACCTTGATATTCAATGTAAACAATATGGTAACATGCTTTTTTCCCTGCTGATCCTGATCTTTGATCCGAATATCTGCTGTAGTGTCATTCCAACACCGCATATAAGTACTGATTTCCCTTTTTTCCGACTCGTGTAACAGTACCTACATGATACAGTATATTTAACACATTCTGTGCCAGTGAAACGGAGATATGCGCGGCTTTGGCAAACTCTTTGGATGTAAATTCATCCTCCAGCTCATAGGGAACAAACTGCATATAATCCTCAAGGCAATTTATTTCCACTTCTTCCACTAATTCTGTAGGAATCCTGTCATACCGGGTAGCGCCTTTTTTTCTGTCCCTACTCCATCCGTTTAAAAGCTTGTATTCCTCCATATTCATAAGTACCAGTTTTATGCGCAGGTTAGAATCCTTTAGAAAAGGTTTGATCTTATATAATTCCGGAAAGACAGAATAAGGATTTCCTTTCAAAGGTGATTTACGCTTCTGACTCAGTTCACCGGATTCCTCATCGATCCATATGATCCATTTTTCTCTGGGAATGGGGTACACAATGGTTACAGGATACAGAGGAAGGAAGCATTTCAGCTTTTCCCGCATTT
>JAIEKC010000022.1:0-2744 GCA_029064505.1 Acetatifactor sp. | reverse complement strand
ACTGTCAGAAGTCGTGAATTCTCGATCACCAGTTTGTGATTGTCCACCATATCCAGAAAATCGACTACAAGCTCCTCATCCTCCACAGTGATGATATCGTCCAGATTCTGCCGGATATAGGGGAACAGCTTTGTACCGGGTGTCTTTACCGCAGTGCCGTCGGCAATGGTATTCACTTCGGGCAGTGTGGTCACCTTTTCCTCTTTCAAAGATACCTGCATACAACTTGCGCCCGCAGGCTCCACGCCGATCACCTTGATCTTGGGATTCAGCAGCTTCGCCAGAACGGAAACGCCGGTTGCCAGTCCGCCGCCGCCGATGGGAACCAGGATATAATCTACCAACGGCAGTTCCTTTACGATCTCCATGGCAATGGTACCCTGACCGGTGGCGACTGCCAGATCGTCAAAGGGATGGATAAAGGTATAGCCGTGCTCCTCCGCCAATTCATAAGCCTTTGCGCATGCCTCGTCATAGACATCGCCGTGAAGCACTACCTGAGCCCCATAGCTCTTGGTGCGGTTCACCTTGATCAGGGGCGTGGTTGTGGGCATTACAATGGTGGCCTTAGCGCCGTAGCACTGTGCCGCGTAAGCAACTCCCTGGGCATGATTTCCCGCGGAGGCCGTGATCAGTCCCTTCGCCCTTTCCTCCTCCGTCAGAGTGCTCATCTTGTAATAAGCGCCTCTCAGCTTATAAGCTCCGGTGAACTGCATATTCTCCGGCTTCAGATAAACCTTGTTCCCGGTCTGGCTGCTGAGGAAATCACTGTAGACCAGCTTTGTCTCCAACGTGACTCTCTTTACGACCTCGGATGCTTCTTCAAATGTCTCCAATGTCAGCATTTGCTCTTTCATAACATTTATCCTTCTTTCCTGTTTCTTCTGTTCCTGATTCTAGAGCGTGTTTGAAAAATCATTCCCCCGGTCTGCACGCCCCACTTGGCGGCCTTGCTGCGCCCCAATTTGGTCAACGTAGCCCCTCTACGCCTCCCAAATTGGGTCTTGCATCCCACAAAGTGTGTCGCATACCCCGGGGAAAGCATTTTCCAAACACGCTCTAATCCATGTTCCGGAAAAGCGGCTCGAACTCTTCCTCTTCCGGTTCTTCCTCCTCCAGCTTTACATCAAACAGCGCGTTCACAAATTCATCGGAATCAAATTTCTGTAAGTCCTCAATGGTCTCTCCCACACCGATATATTTCACGGGAACCTTAAGCTCCGACTGGATCGCAACCGCGATACCTCCCTTTGCCGTGCCGTCCATTTTAGTCAGCACGATCCCCGTGAGCTCCGCCACCTGCCCGAACTCTCTCGCCTGTACCATGGCGTTCTGTCCCGTAGTGCCGTCCAGCACGATCAGATTCTCCCGGTGTGCATTGGGATACTCCTTGTCTATAATGCGGTTCATCTTACGGAGCTCTTCCATCAGATTCTTCTTGTTGTGGAGACGCCCCGCGGTATCGATCAGAAGGACATCCACCCCTCTTGCCTTTGCCGCACTGACGGCATCGTAGACAACGCTGGCAGGGTCTGCGCCCTCTTTTCCGCCGATCATGGGCACATCTGCACGCTTTGCCCATTCCGCCAGTTGGTCTCCCGCCGCTGCCCGAAAGGTATCCGCCGCCGCGATCAGCACCTTCCTGCCCTGGGCTTTCAGCTTTCCGGCAAGCTTTCCCACAGTGGTAGTCTTGCCCACCCCGTTGACGCCGATCACCATAATGATAGACTGCTCCTGCTCAAAGACATACGCCGTTTCATCCACCTGCATCTGCTCCTTGATGCTTTCAATGAGAAGCTGTTTGCATTCCATGGGTTCCTTGATATGCTTTTCCCTGACCTGTTCCTTCAGCCGTTCCACAATGGCGGCGGTTGCATTAATGCCGATATCGCCCATGATAAGGATCTCTTCCAGTTCTTCATAAAAGTCGTCGTCAATGGCAGAAAAACCGCTGAATAAGGAGTCGATCCCCCTGACAATATTATTTCTCGTCTTGGTAAGGCCAGCTTTCAATCTGGCAAAAAAACCCTTCTTTTCCTCGCTCATACCAACCTCCATTCGTCTGTTCTCCAGATACTCAAATCATGCGGACCTCCATGACTACGCTCTCCGGAATCTCACAATCCCAAAGTTGGCTTATGGGAAATGCCCTATGACATTTTCTCATCACTCTATCCAAATATTTCTCCGTGTGACGCGTAAAAGCTCTTTCCATACTAATCGTCCAGATCCTTATCTATAAGATTGACACTTACAAGAGTAGATACACCCTTCTCCTGCATGGTGATACCGTATAACCTGTCCACCTGCTCCATGGTTCCCCGCCTGTGGGTGATCACAATAAACTGTGTGTTCTTCGTCAGCTTGTGCAGATATTTCGCGAAACGCCCTACGTTGGAATCGTCCAGCGCCGCCTCGATCTCATCCAGCAGACAAAAAGGAGAAGGCTTAAGATTCTGGATCGCGAAAAGCAGAGAGATTGCTGTCAATGCCTTCTCGCCACCGGACAGCTGCATCATATTCTGCAGCTTCTTTCCGGGAGGCTGCGCAATGATACGGATGCCTGCCTCCAGGATGTCCTCGTCCTCCATCAGCTCCAGTGTGCCCTTACCTCCGCCGAAAAGCTCCTTGAATACCTTGTCGAACTCTCTGGTGATCTCCGCGAACTTCTCCGTAAACTGCTTTCTCATGGCAGTGTCAAGTTCCTCGATGATGCTCTCCAGCGTCTTCTCCGCCTCCACCAG
>JAIEKC010000219.1:0-20708 GCA_029064505.1 Acetatifactor sp. | reverse complement strand
CTTCATCTCCTCCCCGCCGATCTCCTGGGCATAATATCCGATCTTTACCGTCTCCCCCAGCTCCACATGGCCGCTGTCCGGCGCGATATCTCCCAGAATGATCCTGAGCAGCGTGGATTTTCCGCTTCCGTTGGGACCGATAATGCCCACCCTGTCGTTTTTCCGAAACAAATATGTAAAATCGTCGATCAGCAGTTTTCCCCCATAACCCTTGCTGATGTGATGAAGTTCCACCGTAGTCCGGCCCAGACGGGAACTGGCGGAAGACATTTCCACCGCGCCGTCCCGCTCAAATCCCGGGGTATTCTTCAATTCCTCATACCGCTCCAACCGGGCTTTCTGCTTCGTGCTCCTGGCCCTGGCGCCCCGCAGGACCCAGGCTAGCTCGTTGCGCAGAATGCTCTCCCGCTTTCTCCGGCTTGCAAGCTCCATGGCCTCGCGCTGCATTTTCAGCTCCAGGTATCCCGCATAATTGGCATCGTAGGAATAGATATTTCCCTTGTCGATCTCCAGGATCCGTTCCGTCACGCTGTCCAGAAAATAGCGGTCGTGAGTCACCATGATCACTGCGCCCTTCCGCCTTTTCAGCGTATCCTCAAGCCAGTCGCTCATCTCGTTGTCCAGGTGGTTGGTAGGTTCATCCAGGACCAGTATTTCCGCCGGGGAAAGCAGCACGGAAACAAGAGCCAGCCTTTTCTTCTGTCCCCCTGAAAGCTGCCCGCAGGGCTCTTCAAAATCCGTCACGCCCAGTCTGGTCAGCATGGCTTTCGCATCGGAGGCAATATAGCCTTCATTGCTTTCCGTGCGATTGTCCCGGAGCACTGCCTCCAACACCGTCTCTTTTCCGTCAAAATAAGGGTTCTGGGGCAGGAAACGCACCATGCAGTGATTTGCCATGACGACGCGCCCCTGGTCCGGCTCTTCCAGTCCCGCAATGATCTTCAGCAGCGTGGTCTTTCCGGTCCCGTTGATACCGATCACGCCGACCTTCTCCCCCTCCTCCAGAAAAAAGCCGGCACGATGGAACAGCTTGCGCTCTCCGTATGCCTTTGTGATATTGTCTATTGTTAAAATGTTCATGTATATACCTGTTTTCCCATATGCATAACTGCGGAACTACTGTCCCGGTTCACCGTTTTGCATCCGGTTTTCATCTGTCCTGCTGCAATTTTATATCTATCCTTTTATGACCCAATACCCATTTCTATTGGAACCTTTTCTGACAAGTAAGCCATCTTCCTGCAGTTCCTTTATATCTTTCTGCGCCTGTCTTCTGGTCAGCTCCAGCTCTTCTATAAGTTTTGTCTGAGTCATTGCAGGATTTTCTGCCAACTTCTCTAAAATTGCCTGCTTCCTTTCGGCTCCTTTTCGGTTCCTTTTGAAAGCGTAAAACTTTCATGTATAAATAATCTCGTTATGAAATAGCTGTGCGCGTCATCCGTCTCAAATTCCGGCTTTGGTGAACCACTTGCCTCCAGTGCATCGAGAATTTTCTTGAATCCGGTATTTCTTCCCATCATACATCACGCATCCAGCGCACCGTAAGTAACCGCCTTCAACTTCCGCACCGCAGGAGTGGCGCCGGCGCCGCAGCGCTGGATAAAGTACAGGAACACAAGATCCTCGCTGAAATCCATAGCCACATAATTTCCGGTCCAGCCGTCCCAGCCGAACTCTCCCAGGGAGCCGTTATACCCTGCAACGCCCTGATCCATCAGGACACGCATAAGGCATCCGTAACCATAACCTCTCACGCTGTCCCATATGAGGGTTTCCCTCTGCCCGGAATTCAAGTGATTCCGGGCCATGAATTCCACCGTCTTGCGTCCCAGGATCCGCCTGCCCTCATGTTCTCCCTTGTGTACCAGCATGGACGCGAAACGGCTGTAGTCATCCAGAGTGGATACGAGCCCCGCCCCACCGGACTCAAAAGCCACATCTTTTCCGTAATATTCTCCAAGGTGGCTGCCCTTATACGGCTGCAGCCCGCTTGGATCCGTCCATTCATAATATTGCGCAAACCGGCCAAGCTTATCCTCCGGTACAAAGAATCCCGTGTCCGTCATACCCAGAGGTTCGAACAACTCTTCCTTTAAAAACTGCCCAAACCGCTTTCCCGATACCGCCTCGATAATCCCTCCCAGAACATCTGCGGAAAAGCCGTACATCCACCGGTCTCCCGGCTGAAAACAGAGAGGAACCGCGGCGATCTGCCGCATATATTCCCGGGTATCCACTGTCTTCCCCTGTTCCCGGCATCTGACCAGATTTTTCACCACTGCATCCATGCGCCGGCCGGGCTCGTGAGTCGGATCCGGATAGGGAATACCGGAAATCATATTCAGAAGATCCCATATGATAAGTTCTCTTTCTGCAGGAATCTCACACTGCTTTTCCTCGCTCCATACTCCGGGCGATCTGAATTCGGGAAGATAGTCGGGCACCGCGTCCCACAGATCCAGCTCGCCCCGCTCCATAAGGATCATCACAGCCGCCGCAGTGACAGGTTTTGTCATGGAGAAAAGACGGATGATCGTATCCCTCCGCATGGGGATCCCTCTCTCCGCATCCGCATAGCCGAAGGCATTGTAATAGATCTCCTTATTTCTGTGGATGACCAGCGCGCTGGCGCCCTTTACCCTGCCTTCCGTGACTTCCTTCCGGATCAGCCTGTCCATTGTCTCTCTGTAATCATACATACCTATGATCACTCCTTTCCGCAATCTGCAGATTTGGTCCGCAGACACACATTTACACGTTAAAACAGATTCGCTCTCACTTCCATGATCCCACGCAATCTCACAATCCCAGATCCAACCGTCCGGTTTATGAGAAATACCATGTGTCATTTCCGACACATTTTCAGGCGATCGCAGGTCCTTTCAATCTCCAAAAAGCGCTCCCATACGCACCGAACCCGAAATATCAGATTTCGGGTTCGATACATGTCTGAAACATTATAATAATAGCATAAATATTCCCTGCTGTTCAAGCTCCTTTCTCTTTCCATTTTCCTGTCATATATCGGATAATGCAGACAACGGCAGTGGTTGTCCAGGTAGCCGCAGTGGTCACCCAGATCCCCCAGTAGCCTATGGCCGGAATTCTTGTAAAGAACTGGGAATAGCACACGCGGCAGATCACCTCTGTGACCCCGTTCATCAGCGCAAAACCCGTATCTCCACAGCCGTTCAGGACGGCCCGGGACACATGGATCATACCCACCACCGTATAAAACAGGCTGTTAATATGGAGTGCTGCGGTTCCGATGGCGATCACTTCCTCCTCTTTTACAAAAGCCCCGATAATATTTTCCCCGAAAAGATATGCAATCGGTATTATCAGCAGGCCGAAGCTCACCGCAACAACTGCGGATTGGCGGTATCCCTTTTTTACGCGCTCCGTGTCTCTTGCACCAATATTCTGACCCGCATACGTCGTCAGCGCAGCGTGCAGCGAACTGAATGGCTGCTGTACCAGTTCCTCGATCCTGTTTATGATATTAGACGCTGCCATAACACTCTCGCCGAAACTGTTGATCACGCCCTGCAGGATCATACGGGATACGGAGATCATGGCGCTCTGCATGGCAATGGGAATCCCCAACTGAAAGGAACGGATGATAATCTCTCTGTCCGGTTTCATATCCTCCCTCCGCAGTCGGAAAAAGGAAACTCTTTTGTATGCGTACAACAGGCAGACAATTGCGGATGTATACTCGGCGATCATTGTAGCCAGTCCCACTCCCATCACTCCCATATCCAGTTGCAGCACAAACAGCAGATCAAGGATCACATTCACAATACTGGAAAGAATCAGAAAATACAGCGGTGTTCTTGCATCACCAAGAGCGCGCAGAACGGCAGCCGCCCCATTGTAAAAAGCAAGTCCCAGCATACCCGCGCAGGTCACCCGCATATAGATAACGGATTCCGCCCTGATCCCCTCCGGAGTACCCATGAGCCATATCACCTGAGGACTGAACAGAATACCGAAAACACTCATAACAATGGCAACCGAGCCCAGAGCGTAAACGGCATTGGCGATCACCGACTTTATCTTTCCCTCGTCGTGCGCTCCAAAATACTGTGCCGCCAAAATACCAATACCAATGGAAAGGCCGTTGGCCAGAGCAAAAAAAAGGGAGTTTACAGCGCCGCAATTTCCCACTGCTGCCAGCGCGTTCGCTCCCACAAAGTTACCTACCACCAGCGAATCCACCATATTATAAAACTGTTGGAAAATATTTCCCACCAAAAGCGGCAATGCAAATCTTAATATATGTCCTATCGGATTTCCCACTGTCATATCTGTAGTTCTCGCTGTTTTGTTCATTGTCCTGCTCCTCTCCAGTGTACTCTGTCCAAGGTTATATTACCTCAAGATATCAGTTAAATCTATGACAGAATTACTGTTATGAGCAGAAACTACATGTTTTATGTTATTCCGTTTTGATTCTGAATGTACTCTTGAATCTTTTTTCGCATGTTTTCATATTTGTATTTCAGGTGGGCATAATGCAAAGCCACTCCCTCCTCCGCCTTGCAGACTGAAAATTCATCCTGCGTCATTTGGCTGAAAGAAAATGTGCCGGCACACTTGTGGAAAAAGCTTCTAAATGGATCTTTGTTACTGTATCATCAGTGATAGTTCTATTTCATCTTCGTCCACTGCTCCGGTCTCTGTAAAACCTCTGCTTTTATACAAATTAAGTGCCTGGATATTATCTCTGTTACAGGTTAAGGTTACCCGATCTGAGGAGCCAAAAGGTTTATCTTTGATATAATCGAGCACCCGATCCAATGCGACTCTGCCATAGCCCCGTCTCTGATTCGATTCATCAATCATCATATGCCATACATTGTATTCGTTAATGCCGTAATCAAAAATCACCATAATATACCCGATCATAGTGTCTCCCTCATATATTCCAAAAGGCTGGCATTGCTCCCTATAGACATAAGCCTGTGCGAGACTGCGAATCGGATGTGAAACAAAGCGTGCTTGTTCAGGTGCAAGTTTCAGATTAAATGCGTCAATAAAATTTTCTTCTGTAATTTCTCTAAGATTGATCATAAATTCCTCCATAAATTGTCCTGATCTAATTGGTAAGTTGGTCTTGTATGAACATCTGTGAAGGACAGAAGATTGCATCAAAAAGCAAATAAAAGCCGTGGCTGATAAACCACGGCAATAGAAATTCTATCATAAACTATTATAATGCAGCCGAGGTCCTCAAAAGATATTCAGATTTTATATCAGCTCTGTTATTTCTCATAATTAAGTACCTCGCTTTCCACCAAATTTTACATGATTATAATACCAGCCATCGATAATGTCAATAATAATTCCATATCCAAACAGGATAAGGAACCGGACATTTGGATTCATGGAAGCCTGACAGTACCACTTGCCGGATACCGGATGTCAAGTTCTCTCACGCTCCAGTACTCCATCCGATCAGAAACCGTACTTTTGAACCGCCTGTTTCACACCGTTGCATCGTCTGGAAATTTTGCCTTGCACTGGCACGAACCATGCGACTCCAAAGTCCAATTCCTGACCGGATGGAGCTCCGGATAAAATAATCATAACATAAAAGATCCTTACATATCAAGCTCCAGATGCAGCACACTGCACGCGGGAACCGTAAAGCGCACCTTATTTCCTTCCACTGTAAAATCCGTAAATTCTGCCGTATGCACGGTATCAGGCTCATCAAAGGTATTATGCGCCTGCATTCCGCCTGTGAGGATCCTGCCACCCACTGCCGTGATCACTGTCTCGGCAAAGCAGCCCTCTATCTTTGCGTCATCGGTAAGGGAAGCATTAGTCACTGTAACATGCAGCTTACCGTCCTTTCCAAGAGAAACGGACTCGGACAGATCCGGGATCATGTATTCTTCCTCCAGGCCCACTTCCCGGGTCTCTATGGAGGATTCCACCAGCTCGCCGTCCTGATGATATTTATACAGGTCAAATACATGCCAGGTGGGTGTCTTGACCATCTTCTCACCCTCTGTCAGGATCACCGCCTGCAATACATTTACCATCTGGGCGATATTCGCCATCTTCACGCGGTCGCAGTTTTTGTTGAACAGGTTCAGGTTCAGGCCTGCCACCAACGCATCCCGCATGGTATTCTGCTGATAGAGGAATCCGGGATTGGTGCCGGGCTCCACATCGTACCAGGTTCCCCACTCGTCGATGATCATACCGATCTTTTTCTCAGGATCATATTGATCCATGATGGCCCCGTGACGCCGGATCAGCTCCTCCATCTTAAGGGCCGCCTTCAGGGTGCGGTACCAGTCTTTCTCGTCAAATTCCAGAGCAGAACCTTTCCTGCTCCACACTCCCGTAGGCACGGTATAGTAATGCAGAGACATTCCGTTCATAAACCCGCTTCCGTGATCAAAAGTGGTCTCCAGCACCTTCTCCGTCCAGTGATAGTCATCCACATTGGCGCCGCAGGCAATCTTGAAGATCGGCTTGTTGGAATCATAATTGCGCACATAGGTCTGGTATCTGCGGTACATATCTCCGTAAAATTCGGGACGCATATTGCCGCCGCAGCCCCAGTTCTCATTGCCCACGCCAAAGTAATCCACCGTCCAGGGCTCTTCCCGGCCATTTTCCTTTCTCAGATCCGCCATGGGGGAGACACCGTCAAAGGTCATGTATTCCACCCACTCACTCATCTCCCGGACAGTGCCGCTCCCCATGTTGCCATTGACATAGGTCTTGCAGCCAAGCTGCCTGCACAGCTCCATAAATTCATGGGTGCCGAAGCTGTTGTCCTCCACAACACCGCCCCAATGGGTGTTGATCATCTTCTTGCGCCCCTCCCTGGGACCGATGCCGTCCTTCCAGTGGTATTCGTCTGCAAAACAGCCGCCGGGCCAGCGGAGCACCGGCACCCGGATCTCCTTTAAAGCCTCCACCACATCGATGCGCATGCCGTTCACATTGGGAATTTCAGAATTCTCTCCCACATAGATTCCCTCGTAGATGCATCTGCCCAGATGCTCCGAAAAATGTCCCTGAAGCTCAGGGTTGATGTGCCCTTTTTTCACTCCGGGATTTACATACAGCTTTGTCATGTTCATTCTCCTCTTTATTTTTTATAGACTCACGGAGTCCCCAGACCGCTTATCAAGCGGCTTTCCGGAAATCGTTCCGGGCGATTCCCCCGCTTTCCGGATACTTTTTAACCGTAATGCCTGATTCTGCTTCCTGAAATTCCGAGAGGCTATTGTTTACAGACTCTCAAATTCGCTTTGTCCCTGTGATCCGCAAAGGCAGGACCACTCTTGCTCCATTGCTGCCAGAGTGTGTTCCGGATCACCCGGATGCTCTTAAACCGTTTTCAATGCAGGGCGCACACTCTCCTGCTGTCTCTGCATATTTCTGCTTTTTTCCTGCTTTTCCAGTTTTTCCCGCATTACTTTCTTCACATGGAAGTAGGCCGGGATCAGGAAAGCGTCCGCAAAGATCCATGCGATAGGGTTTCCCAGTGCCACTCCCGTAAATCCCATCACAGGCACCAGCGCAAAACCTGCAATGGCTCTTGCCAGCATCTCCAACACTCCCGCCAGGATGGCAAAGGTGGGAAAGCCCATTCCCTGGATCAGGAAACGGATAATGTTGACCAGTGCCAGCGCGAAATAAAACGCAGTGCTCATAATAAGATAAAATCTCACATTATCAATGATCGCCGTTTCCGACACATCCAGAAACAGAGTGGCAAGAATTCTCCCGAAGAAGACACTTACGAACAGGGCGATGATGGAGTAGCCTGCCCCCAGCTTCACACAGGATTTCAGCCCTGTGCCGATACGGTCCAGTCTCCCCGCTCCCACATTCTGTCCGCCGTAGGTGGCCATGGTGGAACCCATAGCGTCGAAGGGACAGGCCAGGAAACCGCTGATACGCCCCGCCGCTGTCACTGCCGCCACCGCATCGGAGCCCAGCGTGTTGGTGGCGCTTTGCAGGATAACGCTGCCGATGGCTGTGATGGAGTACTGCAGTCCCATGGGCACACCCATGCCGCACAGCGTCCTCATCAGATACCTGTCAGGAGCCCACTCATCCTTTTGGATCTGCAATATCTCGAATTTCTTTCTGATAAAGAGCAGGCAGAAGACTCCGGATACTCCCTGAGAGATCACTGTGGCCCATGCCGCGCCCTGAACGCCCCACCGGAGATTGATGATAAAGAACAGGTCCAGTCCGATATTCAAAAAAGAGGACATGACCAGAAAGATGACCGGCGTCTTACTGTCCCCCAACGCGCGGATCACACCGGAGGTCATATTATACAGGAAAGTCACCGGTATCCCCAGAAAAATGATCCATATATATGCGCAGGAAGCCTCCAGAATATTGTCCGGTGTCTTCATCAGCACCAGTATATGGCGGCAAAAACAGGTCGTAAGTACCGTCATCACAGCGGCAAAGGCAATGGAAAGCCAGACGCAGTTTGCCACCACCCTGCGCATTCCCTTAAGATCCCCTGCTCCGAACTTATGAGAGACAGGGATGGAAAAGCCGCTGCATATTCCCATGCAGAAGCCTATGATCAGAAAGTTGATGGAACCGGTGGCACCCACCGCCGCCAGATTCTCCTTTCCCAGAAAGCGTCCTACGATCAGCGTATCCACCAGACTATAGAACTGCTGAAACAAAAATCCAAAAAGCAGGGGGATGGAAAAACCCAGTATCAGTTTCATGGGAGCCCCTTTTGTCATATCCTTCGTCATTGTTGTCTTCTCCTTTTGGCTCTGTTTATTCCCAGAACGTGTTTGAGAAATGCTTTCCCCGGGGTGTGCACCACACGCTGTGGGACGCAGGGCCGGGGGGAATGATCTTTCAATCACGCTCTAGGAGAGTATATTCGCTTCCTTCCAAAAACGCAATGTACTTTTTTGCCAAAAGGATGGTCATTTCATGTATTATTTTGTACACAACCTGACAGGAGCCGCTCCCGTTTATCCCCGCCCCAAACGTCTTCTCTGCATCTTTTTCCAGACAGAACGACATTTATGGCATATATCAGGGTCAATACCCAGCGTATTGACAAGAAGTTCTTCGTCAACACGATCCAACATCTTTTCAATATCTTTATCCTTACGAACCACTGTATCAATCTGTTTCAAAAGCTTATCTCTAAGTTCAGGGGCGATATTCTCCACTCTGGGCAGCAATATATTTCCCATTTCACCGGGAAGTATTTCAAGAACTCCGCCACCGTAGCTTCGCCCGCATATCTCGGTAAAGGCAAATGAAATACTATTATAATAAGCAAGAAGAACGTTCTCCGGTTCAACACCTTCCCTGAACTTCATTCTATGCATCGTATCTGTAGACACAGCATCACATCTGTTTAATACAAACTTGGGGTACAGATTATTTCTTCTTAAAAAGAAAGCATCAGGCACCCATACAGAAGGGACAATATACCACCTGTCCCGGATAGAGCATTTATATCCTTCCTGTTCACCGTTCTTTTCGCCCAATGCAATGTACTCCTTATGTCCGTCCGGATATTCTTCATAAGGAATCTCAGGGAAACTGACCAGCCTCGCCCGCTTTCCCGCACTCTTATTGCTCTCCCAATCCTCTATCGTAAAATAGATCCCATGGGCATGAGAACTTCTTCCTATCAGGGGAAAAGTAACATCTGCCAATCCATATTGCTCCGTTGTGTCTTCTGTTACCGAAAAATAACGGTTATTTCCGGTTGTAATGCCTACATTGATCAAGCCATACTCCGAAAATCTGACAAATCGGTCATCACCGCGAAGTTGCTGAATAAGTATCATTTCTTCTGCTGTCACAAAATATTTTGTCCACTTTTCCTTCACATGCTGTAGTTTCTGAAAACCATTCTGTTCTAATCTGAGCAGGCCAAAACCATCAAGATCATTCATTTCAATGATCCGGATCCCTTTCTCCTCCCCTCCCTTCTCGCCAATAAAAACAACTACCTCCTGTTCAATATCGGGAAAAACTAAATGCTCAAAAGTGATCAAAGTAATTTTAGCAAGATTATCAGCCAGATAAAGCCGCAGATCCTCTGCATAGGCTACCTGAAGAATCTCTGCCGGAACAACAAATACAAGCTTCCCGTTTTCGGAAAGGAGCTGCACACAGGCAACCATGAATGCCACCCAGGCATTTATCAGCTTATTGGCTTTCATTCCATGAGAAGTCAGAATTGCCGATTGCATTTCTCTCTGACTCTCTTTCAGGTACTGATAACGAATATATGGCGGATTGCCTAAAATCAAGTCATATGTCTCTTTGCCAAGCACACGGTCATAATAATCAAAGAAATCTTCTGTGCAGACTTTAATCTGTCCAAAACCCGCGTATCTGTTTCGAACCTTTTGGGCTTCCTCCGGTTCGATCTCCACAGCGGTCAGCTTATGCAGTCTATCCAAAAGCCCCAAGTTTCTAAGACTGTCCAGGAACACACCGTCGCCACAGCTTGGTTCCAGCACAGTAGAGACATTTTGAGACGCGAAAAAACTCACCATAGCGTCAGCAAGCTGCGGCGGTGTATAATATGCTCCTCTTAATTTCTGTTCTGTACTGTCTTTTTTGAGTCTCATTGCCATACCTCATGTCAACCTGTTGCCAGACACTGACCTCGATATCTGAACGGAACATCCGGACTTCCAGTCATACCGGCGCAGCCGGAACAAACAATCAGTGAGAAATACACTGTCCTCACTTAATATTCAAGCCGATATACCTTCGTGATCAAAGCCTGGATCTCCGTTATCAGAATATCTTTTTGTCTCTGTAGTTGAATTCCGATACGTTTGGCCGGGCGGCCAGACAACACATCATTAATCTCATATATCTCACGACTTGCTTCAATTACTCTGTCATAAACAGCCTTTTGACTTTCCACAGTAAAGTCCAGTTCCACAAATGGTAAAGTGGACAAAACAAATGTGCCACGTGCTGTAAAACCACCCTCAAAATCGCTGCCTATAATTTCCAAAATACGCTCAGTAATCGGATTCGAGAGCCACGCCTGAATATATTCAAGAGCATAGGGACTGCCCTCTTTTTTACTTACAGCACAATATCCGGCAGTACCGCCCGATGCAATGAGAATGTCATTTGTATCCATTACGTACATGGGTTCTTTACTCAATACACCTACAATTAACTTTGGTGTATTAATAAACGCAGTCAAAGCCTGTGTTCTGCCATATTGATACCATGTGTCAGGTGTGGCACCGGGAATATCACGCGTTCCACCGGCCGATACACTTTTGGGAACCAAACGGTCATAATGTGCCTTGAGATAAGCATAGACTCCGGGATAGCCGGTCCGCATCTCCTCAATGGATATAAGACGCCCTTTGTCATCATAAGGGAATATGATTCGCTTATCTGTTTTAAGAATGCTGTACGAATTCAATCCCTTTTCCGTCTTCTTAGTTGGTTTAAAATAAGGACGAAGCACTTTTTTCTCAATTACATAGTTGTTTCCGTCTCTATTTATTTCTATGGTATCAGCATTTTCTGCTACAATTTCATCTGCGGAAAACCAATAGACCGGAAAAGGCCTTTCTGCACTGGTCTGGATTCCATTAAAGATCTCTGCGTGCCTGGTGATGGGAACCGCAACTTTATCCAGTTTTTGAAGCATTTGCAAAAACTCAAAATCTGTGGTCAGTCTCCAGGGAAGCTTATTCAAGACAGCAGAATTCAGTTCAATGGAATGCTTTTCTTCTCCCGCCCACAATTCATTCACAGAATCAACGCTGCTGTAAATAAACGTTGGATGCCTTTCTTTAGCAAGCAATATGATCGAGCTATAGATTGTTTTATCTTCAAATAACTGTGCATCGCCAAAGTCATCCAGTCTGACAAGCATATGATTCCTTGCAATCAGGTCCCGCAATTTTTCACCGGATCCGATCTTGAAGAACTTATTTGGAACAATATAGCACACAAAACCTTTTTCTTTGATTTTGTTCAATGCCTGCTCTATAAATATAAAATATTTGTCAAACTGCTTATGAGATGTCCTATATTTCTTTTTATATATTTCGACCTCTGCGCCCGGCAGCAATGTATACATTCCCTCTGTATTTACATATGGCGGATTTCCAATTATTGCATCAAACCCATTGCCCTCATTGATCTCATTCCAGTCAAATGGAACAATATCCATGATCTGGTGAGCTGCTCCGGAAATTCCGTTCATTTGTTCCTGACTAACAAGAGAATTTCCAAAATGGATATTACTGCCCAGATCAGGAAGAATAGGTACAACCTCAGCAACAGACGGTGTCGTTTCATCTTCAATCAGCTTAACCAGCAAAGAAAATTTTGCAACCTCAACGGCATGAATATCAATGTCTATACCATAAATACAGGAACAGAGAATATCTTTCTTCTCCTGAAGCGGTAATTTATACAGATCGACACCAAGCTCTGTCAGATGTTCTGTCTGGCCATTATTAATATACCATTGCACACAGTGATCCTGCAAGAATGCAAAAGCTTCTTCCAGGAAAACACCGGAGCCGCATGCAATATCGGCAACACGTATACTCAAGATTTCCGTCGGCGTTTTCCCCTCACAGACTTTGGAAAGTGTCTGTTCAACCATGTACTTCACAATTTCCGTAGGTGTTGTAACAACGGACCTGTTCTGACAATCCCTCTTTCGTCCCAGGCCTACGGTGTTATCATCAAGCAGCACCAACTGTTCGGTCAAAAACATTTCATAAATCTTACCCAGCAGATTAGGTTCAATAATATTGAATAAATATGGACTTTGCGGATAATACAGATCCTCGACCATATCCCTGATCACTTCACACGAAAGATCAAAAATAATATCATCACCGGAAAACATACCGGAATTATAGCGTTGATCAGCCGAACGAAACAATTCTTCCAACTTGTATTTCAGCTGTACAGTATCTGTGACCGTGTCTTTTAATCTGTGATACAATGGCAGATTTTTGTCCTCACATATTCTGAGAAAAACAATCTGATTGATAAATTCCTGGACAACATCGTTTAATACTTCCATCGATGAATAACAACCACCTTTAATATACAGCTCATTACTAAGGGCCACGCGCCAACTATTGATCTGGGAAAGAAAAAATTCATCGACCTGCTGTGTATTTCTGCCAGTTACCGGAAAATTTTCATCTAAGTAGGAATCAAGTTCACCAGAATACAAGGCATCTCTGGAAATCAATCGGCTGATCTCCGTAAACTTTTTAACATATTCCGTATAATGATATAAACGACACCTGGCCACCGCACACCCATCGCTTTCATGCGCAATATGACAGGTATCATAAATCGCAAGATGCTCAAAGTTCGTCAATACAGCCAGTCTGTGCTTTGCATTCCAACCATACTTTCTGGTCTGTACTGCCGGACCGGCATCCCTGGTAATATCAACGGCCGGTTTTTTCGCTTCCACGAATAGCTTAGGTACACCTCTGAGCATCAGGGTATAATCAGGACGATCTGTACGGGTGGAATAATTTTCGGCGATCACCTCCCTATACTGAGGTGCCAGTCCCTTTTCGTTCGCGACATCCCACCCTAAAAGCTTCAGCAAAGGATCAATATATTCCGTTCTGCAGGAATGCTCATTGTATGCGTTTTTTGTGTTCTTATAAAATTCAATGTTCGCATGAAAGCGATCTACAAGAATCTGCAGGTCAAACAAGTCCGCCATTGCAATACTTTACCCTTCTTAATCATTTGTTAATTTATCAGCCAGACTTACATGAAATTTATCATTCATAACATAAATGTACAAAAATCCATTATGATTATATTCGTTTATTCGAACCATGTCAATCGAAAACCGATGTTTGCATTTGCAATTAACAAGCAAGGCATTGTCACGCGTTCTTTTGCGTGACAAACCCGAAACTGCCACGCGCCGGATCACACGCTCGTTGCTGCTTTGCGTGCATCTGCTCCTGCGAGCGGAGTGAACAGCAGCCCCATCCGGTCATGCCACTTATAAAATGCTGAACGAATACCGCAAATGTACAAAAAGGCGGAGACATCTGTCTCCGCCTTTGATACATCACTCTGCCGCACGCTCATTACTCCGTGCTGTTCGCCACCGCTTAAGCAAAAGGATTCTCGGTAGGATAAGGCAGTGACTTCGGCTGGTTGTAATTCAGATCCTCCACAGGCACGCCGATGTACTTAAATACTTCGAACAGGGCCTTGCCGAAATGTCCGAACGCCACGGCGCCGTGATGAGGATAATTCTTCTCGATCAATACATGACGGTAGAAGCGTCCCATCTCAGGAATAGCGAATACGCCTATGCCGCCGAAGGACTTGGATGCCACAGGCAGAACCTCGCCCTGTGCGATGTATGCGCGCAGCTTATTGTCCGCAGTGGACTGGAGACGGTAGAAGGTGATGTCTCCGGGCATGATATCGCCTTCCAGAGTACCGTTGGTAACTTCGATAGGCAGATTTCTCGCCATGATCTTCTGGTACTTCATCTCGCAGAATGCCAGCTTGCTGGAGCAGGTATTTCCGCAGTGGAAGCCCATGAAGGTATCCTTGTGAGTATAAGGGAACTTCCCTTCGATGGATTCCTTATACATATCCGCAGGTACGGAATTGTTGATATCCAGCAGGGTAACCGCATCTGCGCTGACACAGGTCCCGATGAACTCGCTGAGACAGCCATAGATATCAACCTCGCAGGATACAGGGATGCCCATACCGGTGAGACGGCTGTTCACATAGCAGGGAACGAAGCCGAACTGTGTCTGGAATGCGGGCCAGCACTTGCCGGCGATGGCCACATACTTGCGGTACCCCTTGTGCGCTTCCACCCAGTCTAACAGGGTCAGCTCGTACTGCGCCAGCTTCTCAAGCACCTCGGGCTTCTTGTTGCCTGCACCCAGCTCTGCCGCCATCTCCTGCACCTTGGCAGGGATCCTCTCGTCACCGGCATGCTTGTTAAATGCCTCGAAGAGATCCAGCTCGGAGTTCTCCTCGATCTCAACGCCCAGATTGTAAAGCTGCTTGATGGGAGCGTTACATGCAAGGAAGTTCAGAGGTCTGGGACCGAAAGAAATGATCTTCAGGTCGCTCAGGCCGATAATGGCTCTGGCAATGGGAACGAACTCGTTGATCATGTCGGCACATTCCTCGGCAGTGCCCACGGGATACTCGGGGATATAAGCCTTGATATTGCGGAGCTTCAGGTTATAGCTTGCATTCAGCATACCGCAGTAAGCGTCTCCGCGGCCGTCGGACAGATCGTTCTGGCTCTCCTCCGCCGCTGCCACGAAGATGGAAGGACCGTCAAAATGCTTTGCAAGAAGTGTCTCGGAAATCTCGGGACCAAAGTTGCCAAGGTAAACGCAGAGCGCATTACAGCCTGCCTTCCTGATATCCTCGAGAGCCTGCACCATATGGATCTCACTCTCCACGATACAGATGGGGCACTCATAGATGTCCGCTGCGCCGTACTTGTCCGTGTAAGCCTTGATCAGTGCCTTTCTTCTGTTCACGGACAGGCTTTCCGGGAAACAGTCACGGCTTACAGCTACGATACCGATTTTTACCTGTGGTAAATTGTTCATACTAGAACCCTCCTAAATTGATATGTTATATTGTTTTGATGCCTTTTCTCACCGGCACTCCGTCCTGAAAACCCTTGCGCAAATATTTCAGTCTGTTTTTCTTATCGCACAAGTCCAGAATACTCAGCGTAGCCGCTACGCCTCCGTTTCTGAACTTACACTCTCGAAAAAATATCCTCGAAAATTTGCACAGGAATTTCAAGGACGGAGCACTGGAGCGTACTCAAAAAATGCTCTGATCTGATTATAACTGTTTTCTGTCTGTTTTGCTACTGAAATATTTGAATTGAGCGTGTTGTACCGTTCATTTTCAGACAAGTCATTTGGCAAAACGGGTACAGTACGTCAGATCGGTTCAAACAGACATAACAACAAAAGAAAACGAAAATACAGACCCTTTACATTCACTCATTTATGTCCAAATTCTTCCCCTTTAACCCCAGGAAACTGCCCTCGTCCAGTCCGCCTTCCGCATGGCCGATGAGCCACTTATTCACCGCAGTGATCAGGCAGTCCTCGTTGTCCGTGGCAGTGCCGTCGGCCTTCGCGTGTTCCTTTTTCAAAGGATAGTTGGTTCCTCTGGGCAGCACTATGGTGACCTGGAACCCCTTGCCGTCCACACCGCAGGGAGCGTAATGCAGCGTGGTGGCATAGACCTCCACCGCCGTTCCTGCAGGCACCAGGAAAGCCTCCACCTTAGAGGTATCGTAGGTATGGTCCGCCTCCATATCCTGCAGCAGTCCCAGCATCAGGACCGCGTCGGTAGCCGCCACATTGATCTCGGAATCCCTGTGATATTCCAGCGCGTTGAGCTTTGTGTTATGTCCGTTGCAGTAGCCGATCTGGATAGGCATCTCGCCGTAAGTTGTCTCAGATAACGCCTGCATCACGGGAAGGGCTTCCAATGCCTCCACACTGGGCTCATAGATTACACCCTCAGGGATGGGAGTCTCCTTCATGGCCTGAATCAGTTCCGTGAAATCCACATTTGTTACTACCCTTCCGTATTTTTGAAAGGCTGTGTCATTGACTGATAAAATCTTCATGCTCTGTTTTCCTTTCTGAATTTACTTATTCCGCTTTCATATACTTATTCTGCTTTCGCAGCCCGCTGTGCCCCAATGGCCGGCAGGTCATTTCCTGCCGCCCGACATCCGTAAATGTCATGTGTCTTTGCACATTGCACTGTTTCGGCTGCTGTTTTCATTTTCATTCACTGCCTGCGACAATTCTCATCCGGTTCCGCCTCTCTGCGGCATCCAATTCTCTGCTGCCGGCTTCGAAAACTCTCTGTCAGGCTATGATATCAAACAACGGCTTGCAGGCAGGATAAATCTCCTTGAACTGTGCATAGCGTTCTTCATATTTTGCCACCAGTTCGGGATCGGGCTCCACTGTATCGATGATCTTAACCACCTTATCCGCGATCTCCTCCACGCTCCCGTACTCGCCGCAGGCAACAGCAGCCAGCATGGCGCCGCCCATGGCGGGACCTTCCTCGCTCTCAATGACGTCCACTTTCAGATTCAATACATTGGCAATGATCTTCTTCCAGAGAGGACTCTTCGCGCCGCCGCCGCAGATCTTGGTGCGCTTTAAGTCAATTCCCAGAGACTTTGCCACCTCCAGAGAATCCCTCAGGGCAAAGGCAACACCCTCCAGCACCGCCTGGGTCATATCCGCCCTGGTGGTGTCCATGGTCATGCCGATAAAGGTAGCTCTGGCATTGGGATTATTGTGAGGAGAACGCTCTCCCATCAGATAAGGAAGGAAATAAACATGATTCTCTCCCAGCTTCCCGATATCCTTTTGTTCCGCGGCGTAATCCTTTGTGCCGATGATCTCGTCCATCCACCATTTATTACAGCTTGCGGCGCTGAGCATACAGCCCATCAGATGATAGCTGCCGTCCCCATGGGCAAAGGAGTGGAGCGCATTAAACTTATCCACACCGAACTTTCTGGAAGAGATGAAGATGGTACCGCTGGTTCCCAGGGAAATATTGCACATATTGTCGCCTACCGTACCGGTTCCCACCGCCGCTGCCGCGTTATCTCCCGCGCCTGCCGCAACCACTGTGGTCTCGGGAATGCCAAGCTCCTTTGCGATCTCGGGAAGCACCGTCCCCACCTTCTCATAGCTCTCATAGCAGGTTGCCAGCTGGGTGACACTGATTCCGCAGATATCGCACATTTCCTGGGACCACTTACGGTTCTTCACATCAAACAAAAGCATTCCGGAAGCATCGGACACATCGGTGCAGTGTACTCCGGTCAGCTTGTATGCAATGTAGTCCTTGGGCAGCATGATTTTGGCAATACGGGCAAAGTTCTCAGGCTCCTGTTTCTTCACCCAGAGAATCTTCGGTGCCGTGAAACCGGCAAAGGCAATATTTGCCGTATACTGTGACAGTTTCTCTTTGCCGATCACATTATTCAGGTAATCCGTCTCTTCCGTGGTACGTCCGTCGTTCCACAAGATCGCGGGACGGATCACATGATCCTCCCCATCCAGGATCACAAGTCCATGCATCTGTCCGCCGAAGCTGATACCGGCCACCTGACTCTTATCCACATCCCTGATCAGCTCACGGATTCCCTCAATGGTCTGTTCATACCAGTCCTCAGGCTTCTGTTCCGACCAGCCCGGCTGGGGGAAGTATAGCGGATATTCCCTGGATACCACATTTACGATCTTGCCCTCGCTGTCCATCAGCAGAAGCTTCACCGCCGAAGTTCCCAAATCAATTCCTATGTACAGCATTTGTAACCTCCTTTACATTTTGACAGCCTCTCACGCTCTCTCACGCACCTGCTTTCGCGGCCTGCTTTCATCCGTGGCACGGATACAGCCAGCACCGCCATACACACAGTGCCTTGACACGATGATCACATTGTGCACGAGCACGTCTTAATTTAATGATACTCACTCCATGGGGAAAATGCAAGAAATATTTCTTGAATTATTTCTTGTTGTGATAAGATAACAGTTGTCTCTTTTCTGTTGCGAACCATATAACTGCACAATGACCAGAATGTTTTCTGCACATGCTCTGATTCCATTGCCGATATGATAGTACCAGTAAAACAGTGTCTCAGCAGCAGGGGGACTTGTAAAGTGGTGAAAGGGAAATATAAATGGAACAAAAAATACGGAGAGATAAAATATCGGCGGCAATCTTAAAATCCTCCGAAACAGTCATAATATCTCACAAGAAACCCTATGTGCATTATTACAGAGAAGAGGATGTGATATTGGGCGCTCTACTTACGCCAAATATGAAAATGGCGAATTGAATATAAGGGTCAGCGTCCTCATAGAATTGCGCAAAATATACAATTGCTCTTATGATGACTTCTTTGAGGGATTGGACCAATAGAACCATGGCTGGGCAAAAAACTGAAAGTTCCGCTCAGTCATCTTATAAAAACAGAAGCAACCTCTCCCCGTAATAATCGCTTCTATGGATGCCCGTCTCCATATACGGCAGCCATGTCGTGTATTCTCTGCTTCATTTTTGCGCGGATATGTGAAGGTTCAAGACACTCGCATTTATCTCCAAAACCAAGAAGGATATCATAGTAATACTCGTTTTCGACGAACGGAAAATTTACGATGTAATGTGCATCGCCATCCGGAACAAAGTGGTCATAGGTACAAAATTCAAGAACTCTGTCCTGCACAGATCTGTGAATGCGTATCTTAATTTCGGTCTGCATCGTTTCCATGATCTTCTCAAAATCCAAGATCGGCTTTGGGTAATTCCGCGGAACAAAAGTTTCCTGTCCCATCTGCAGATCTGACATACGGGACAGCCTGAATAAACGGTAGTCGTTTCTGCTGCGGCAGTACCCATAAAAATACCAGTGACTGCTTTTTAATACAAGCTGGTATGGCTCAACTGTCCGCACGGTTCTATTTCCATGGTGAGCAATGTACTCAAAACAAAGCAGCTTGTGATCTTCTAAAGCGGCTTTGATCATTTGCATGTATGGTTGGATATTTTGATTGCCTGACCATAAGCTCAAATCTATGCAGATCTGATTTGCCTTTATTTCAATGTCTTTCGCTCTATCAGCAGGGATAAAACTCTTGATTTTTGCAAGCGCATTTACCAGTTCATCACCTCGTACCATATCGGAAAGGCTGGAAAGCCCCATCAAGATAGCAGAAAGATCAGCAGCCGAAAAAACATGTTTATCAATCTTGTACTCCGGCATAATTTCAAAGCCGCCGCCCACTCCTGATATTGAGCGGACAGGAATGCCCGCCATATTGATCGCATCGATGTCGCGATAGATTGTACGGGGCGAAACTTCAAATATATCCGCCAGTTCCTGCGCGCCTATACGCTTTTTGTCCAGGAGCGTCATAATAATACTGACAAGTCTGTCAATTTTCATTTGTAACCGCCTTTCGAAAATCCGCCTCCATTATAAATTGTTGCCATACTGATGTCAATGATCAGTTGGTACAATAAAAAGGATTCAAGCACAACAGAAAACAGACTCTCGGAATCTCTTTGTGCCTGATTTTGCGAAAAGCTTCTTTGTTGGCTGTGCACAAATTTATGCCGGATACACTCTGTGTATTTTTACACCCTGTGTATCTTAGGCGTGGAACGTACGCCCCATAAATTTGCGTGCAACCGAAGGAAAACCGGCCGCAAAGGCAGGTGTAGGGAGATTCCGGGAGGCTGTAAAATGGAAACGGAGGAAAAGTATGTTTACGGTTTATGTTTATGTTACTGACACTTTGGCTGATTGGGAATTGGGGTATGTTACTGCGGAACTGAACTCTAAGCGTTTTTTCAAAAGAGACGCACCAAGCGTATCGGTCAAAGCAGTCGGTATCACAAAGGAGTCAGTCAAGACAATGGGCGGCTTAACCGTCATTCCCGATTGCGTGATCAGCGATATTGCGGTAAGTGGGAAAAGTGTATTGGTGCTGCCGGGCGCAAGCACCTGGGATGACTCAAAGCACAATGCTGTTATTGAAAAGGCGGGAGCTCTTCTTTCAGCAGGCGCTACGGTATGTGCCATCTGCGGCGCCACGGCTGCGCTGGCAAATGCCGGTCTGCTGGAT
>JAIEKC010000218.1:0-4535 GCA_029064505.1 Acetatifactor sp. | reverse complement strand
TGGCAGATACGCTCAAAATACGAAGGGAGTTATTCACATGAAATTAGTTTGTTCCAAATCAAATCTGTTGAATGGGGTACAGATCGTATCCAAGGCTGTCTCTAATAAAACAACAATGTCTATTTTAGAGTGTGTCATGATAGATGCAACAAAGGGATCCATTACACTGACTGCGAATGATATGGATCTGGGAATAGAAACTGTCATCGAAGGAAATATTCTGGAAAAAGGTGCTGTTGCACTTGATGCAAAGATATTTCTCGAAATTGTGAGAAAACTTCCTGACAGCGATATTACAATTGATACGGATCCCTCCTGCAAAACAACTATCACCTGTGAAAAAGCAAAATTTAATATCATCGGTAAATCAGGGGAAGATTTCTCTTATCTTCCCGTCGTGGAAAAGAATGACAGTATTATCATCAGTCAGTTTACCCTGAAAGAAGTGGTAAGACAGACTATTTTCTCAATATCTGATAATGATAATAACAAGCTGATGACAGGTGAATTGTTCGAGATCAATGAGGATGAATTAAAAGTAGTATCTCTGGACGGTCACCGTATTTCCATTCGTAAGATTCAGTTGAAGAACAGTTATTCACCTAAAAAGGTGATCGTTCCGGGTAAAACTCTAAATGAAGTGAGCAAAATCTTACCCGGAGGAGCTGAAAATGATGTGATCATTTCCTTTACGGATAAACATATCGTGTTTGAATTTGGCAATACCACCGTGGTATCCAGACTGATCGAAGGCGAGTATTTTAAGATAGATCAGATGCTTTCCAGCGATTATGAGACAAAGGTACGGATCAACAAAAAAGAATTTCTGAACTGTATCGACCGTGCTACCCTTCTTGTAAAAGAAGGCGACAAAAAGCCCATAATCATCAATATTCTGGATGGAAGTATGGAGCTGAAGATCAATTCCATTCTGGGAAGTATGAATGAGGATATCGATATTGAAAAGCAGGGGAAGGATCTGATGATCGGATTCAATCCGAAATTTCTGATCGATGCGCTGCGTGTGATCGATGATGAAGAGGTGGATCTGTATATGGTAAATCCGAAAGCTCCCTGTTTTATTAAAAATCAGGAAGAAAGCTATATTTACCTGATCCTGCCTGTAAATTTTACTACGGTGAGTTAGATACGGAATAAAACGAAAGAATAATTTTTGATGAATTGAAAATTAAATGAAATAAAGGGAAAAAAATGGAAATAATTCATTTAAGAGACGAATTTATTAAGCTTGGCCAGGCATTGAAAGCTGCCGGTCTGGTAGAATCAGGTGTGGATGCGAAGTTTGTGATCCAGGATGGTCAGGTCAGGGTAAACGGTCAGGTGGAAATACAGCGCGGCAAAAAGCTTGTTGCCGGTGATATTGTGGAATTTGCCGGGAAAAAGATCAAAATAGAATAGGGAAGAATGAATGTCCGATAAAACGGACAGGAGTACAGGAATGATTATTAAGTCGATAGAACTGGCAGATTACAGAAATTATAATTCCCTGAAGCTTCAGTTTGATAAGGGCACCAATATTTTATATGGCGACAATGCCCAGGGAAAGACAAACATTCTGGAAGCAATCTTTGTAGCAGCTACTACAAAATCCCATAAGGGGAGCAAGGATAAGGAAATAATCCATTTTGACAGGGAAGAAGCTCATATAAGGACTTATCTGGAAAAGGAGGGTGTGGAGACAAGAGTTGACATGCACCTCAGAAGCAGTAAGTCAAAAGGAATTGCAGTGGACGGGCAGAAGCTGAAAAAGGCGGCGGATCTGCTTGGACTTTGCAATGTTGTTTTCTTTTCCCCGGAGGATCTTGGTATTATTAAGAATGGCCCTTCTGAGAGAAGAAGATTTGTGGATATGGAACTGTGTCAGTTGGATAGTTTTTATCTTTACAATCTGAATCATTACAATAAGATTGTGAATCAGAGAAATAAGCTCTTAAAAGATATGTATATGAATCCCGATCTGAAAGAGACTTTGAGCATATGGGATATGCAGCTTGTCTCCTTTGGAAGTAAGATCATAGAGAGGCGCAGGCTGTTTGCAGATCAGCTAAATGAGATTATTTATGAAATACATAAAAAGTTATCCGGTGATAAGGAAGAATTGAAGATAAAATATGAACCTGATGTGGAAATAGATGAATTTGAAAAGAAGCTTAAGTACAGTCAGGACAGGGATATGAAATCCAAGATGACTTCAGTAGGTCCTCACAGAGATGATTTTTCTTTTATGGTCGGAAATATAGATATCAGAAAATTCGGTTCCCAGGGTCAGCAGAGAACCGCTGCATTGTCTCTTAAGTTATCTGAAATAGAATTAGTGAAAAAAATTACAAAGGATACCCCTGTTCTTTTGCTTGATGATGTATTGTCTGAGCTTGATTCTAACAGACAGAATTATCTTTTAAACAGTATAGGTGACATCCAGACCATTATAACCTGTACCGGTCTGGAGGAATTTGTAAATAACAGGTTTGAAATAAACAAGATATTTAAAGTATCCGAAGGGACTGTTGCCTGTATGAATGAGGATAACAGTGCGGAATAAAATTCTAATGTTGTTGGAATTTGAATGTCTGCATGGCAGACTGATGGAGGATTAGGATGAGTGAAGAAATCATGAACAATACAGCAGTGGATCATGAATATGGTGCGGATCAGATTCAGATCCTGGAGGGTCTGGAAGCTGTCAGAAAGCGTCCAGGAATGTATATTGGTACTACTTCCAGCAGAGGACTTCATCATTTAGTATATGAAATTGTAGATAATTCCGTGGATGAAGCACTTGCGGGATTTTGTGATACGATAGATGTAACCATTAATGAAGATAATTCCGTTACGGTCATTGATAACGGCCGCGGTATTCCTGTGGGTATCAATCATAAGGCCGGTATCCCCGCCGTGGAAGTGGTCTTTACGATCCTGCATGCCGGCGGTAAATTCGGAAGCGGCGGATATAAGGTTTCAGGCGGCCTGCACGGTGTCGGCGCGTCTGTGGTCAATGCCCTGTCCAATTGGCTTGAGGTAAAGATCTATCAGGACAGCAAGGTATACCAGCAGCGCTATGAGAGAGGACATGTATGTTATCCCTTAAAGGTTGTAGGAGAATGTCCGAAAGAGAAGACAGGTACGGTGGTTACATTTATGCCGGACGATACTGTTTTTACGGAAACTACTGTATTCGATTTCGATATTTTAAAGAGAAGACTCCGTGAGATGGCCTTTCTGACAAAAGGTCTGCGTATTATTCTGCGGGACAGCAGGCAGGAGGAGGAGATAACGGCCGATACCGGAAACAGCCAGATCAATGAGCTGCTTCAGCGTGCGGAAGCCGATAAAGAAGCGGATAAGCAGGCTGATAAGGGACCGGATAAAGAAAAGGAATCCCTTCCCGTCAATGAAGATGTTTCAGGTCAGGAGATTCCCAGAGGAAAGACAGGTGGAAAAATAGGTAAATCCCATACGATCACTCTGGAAGACGGTAAAAAACAGAAAGTGATAGAGTTCTATTATGAAGGAGGTATCAGGGAATTTGTCACTTATCTGAATAAGAGCAAGACTCCCTTATATGAGAATATCCTTTACTTTGAGGGACAGAAGAATAATGTGTATGTGGAAGTGTCTTTTCAGCACAATGATTCTTACAATGAGAGTGTTTTCAGCTTTGTAAATAATATAAATACCCCGGAGGGCGGTACCCACCTGATGGGTTTTCGGAATGCCATTACAAAGACTTTTAATGATTATGCCAGAAATGCCAAACTGTTGAAAGACAGTGAACCGAATCTTTCCGGTGAAGATATCAGAGAGGGTCTGACGGCTATTGTCAGTGTCAAGATTGAAGATCCCCAATTTGAGGGGCAGACAAAGCAGAAGCTTGGAAATTCCGAGGCAAGAGGTGCGGTGGACAGCATTGTAAGCGAACAGCTGACTTACTTTCTGGAGTTAAACCCTACGGTTGCGAAGGCTATCTGTGAAAAATCCATTCTGGCACAGCGTGCCAGGGAAGCGGCAAGAAAGGCAAGGGATCTGACAAGAAGAAAGACTGCTCTGGAGGGTCTGTCCCTTCCCGGAAAGCTGGCAGATTGTTCCGATAAGGATCCTAAAAACTGTGAAATCTACATTGTGGAGGGAGATTCCGCCGGCGGCAGCGCTAAAACAGCCCGGTCCCGTGCAACACAGGCTATCCTTCCTCTCAGGGGCAAGATTCTGAATGTGGAGAAGGCAAGACTTGACAGGATCTATGCCAATGCGGAGATCAAGGCTATGATCACGGCATTCGGTACAGGGATCCATGAAGATTTTGATATCAGTAAGCTTCGTTATGACAAGATCATACTGATGACGGATGCGGATGTGGATGGCGCTCATATCAGTACACTGCTTCTCACTTTTATCTACAGATTTATGCCTGAACTGATCAGAGAAGGACATGTATACCTTGCAAAGCCCCCTCTGTATAACGTTGTGAAAATTAAAAGGGGTGGGTATGCCTCCGTTGATAACGGGCTTCAGGGTAT
>JAIEKC010000217.1:0-1650 GCA_029064505.1 Acetatifactor sp. | reverse complement strand
CATGCCATGAACCTTTTTGATGATCAGCTTTTTTTCCCTGATCACCCTGTCCACAAATCTGTTGGCAATGATATACGCCGTGTTCCGCTTTATGATGCTGTCCGGTCTGACCCTCAGATAATCCACCATATCGGGCAGCAGAGGGATAGTGGGTGGATCATCCTCCGCGTCCACATCAAACTTTCCCTCGCGCTCCAGCCGCTCGATGATCTCCAAAACTTTCAGTCTGTCCGGTGCCTTTGGGGGAATCTGCCGCTTTCTTCTATTTCCGCCTCTCATATTTCCTCTCATTCTGCCGTCTGAGCGGCTCCATCACGTACTCTGTCTCCGGAATCTCCCGCCGAAAATAACGCTCAGCGCCTGTACTTTCTGTCGTCGCCCACACAGTCCGATTCTTTCCTTGCAAGTCTGATCAGTCTGTCATGCTGCTGATTGTCCTTAAAGCGATCCTCATTGGTATAGTTTTCCCGTATTTCCTGAATCATACCAAAATACTCCGTCTCCTGAGCATACATCCAGAAAAATTCCTTGTACAGGATATCTTCGAAGTGCCATGGCTTGAATGCCAGATTATAATGTATCAGCTTCACATTCTCCGTCTTTATTTTCGGATCAGGCATGGGCATCCTGTTCCACACCCTGTCAAAGAGCTTCACCCTCCCCTTGCACAACCGGTTCAGGTAATCCTGATCCTGTGCCACAGAGAACCGGATCCTGTCCAGCAGGTAGATAAATTTCTCCTGGAACTTAAATTTCCGCAGCTGATCCAGATTCATCAGCAGTACACCTGCATTAAAATACCTCCGGTAATCCGCCACGCCCACCACCTTCTCCGCATAAGTCTGAAACACCTCATTAAACTGGATCACATCATCCGGTGCCGCCGCCACCAGATCATCTCCCATGTCAATGTTATAGAGGTTCGCGATATCATCCAATATCACGATATCACTGTCCAGATACAGTACCTTATCATACTGGGGGTACAGATTCGGCAGGAAAAGCCTGAAATATGTGGTCTTGGAATAATAATCCCTGGTGTAGAGCTTATCCTTTACCTTCTGGATATAATAGTTCAGATCCACAAATTCAATATCCACATTCTCTCTCTCATATTTGGCTATCTTTCTCTTATTTTCCGCACTGATGTCCGTGTTCAGCACCTTGATCAGATATTTGTTCCCGGGAGAGGAATTGTCGATCAGAGACTGGAGCGCCACTGCCAGAAAAGGACAGTAACCGTCATCCACCGCGAAAAAGACAGGAATCTCCCTGCTGATATTATATGCCATCTCAATCATCCTCATTTCTGCGCTTTACCGGAGCGCTGTTCATCCGGATCATCCGGACTGCCGCTCCACCGTGATCTTCCGCGCTGTCTTCTATTCAGAAATTCAGGAAGCGCCTGTTTCCGTCATAACAGGCCGCCATCCCCTTCACACAGGTTCCTGCTCTGCATCCGCCCGGTCCTGCTGCGAGAGCACTCCATGGACGAGACACCGCTTCCGCCGACACCCCTTGTCAATCTGTTACACAGCCCGCTATGCGCCTGATCGTCAAGTGGCACTGTGGAAGAAAAATCCTGCGGACTATCGGTAAGTTATTTTGTGACAGTTCCTTATTGTTTTAAACTCAGATACTCATCCAGAT
>JAIEKC010000216.1:0-3073 GCA_029064505.1 Acetatifactor sp. | reverse complement strand
ATTCATCCCCATCACCTCATAAAAATCATCTGTAGCTGTTCTCAGTCAGGCACATTCAGCTGAAATGTTTTGCGAATGCCTGCATTCAAACACATAATTTCAGATGAATTTATCCCTCCTGCGGCTGCTTACAGGCAGATCTTCTTTACTGCTTTTTCATGTAATAGAAGCCATAGGCCGGTATATTGACCCCCACCGGCTTCATCACATTCCCTGAGATCAGTTCCACATAATCTCCATCCGTCTCATTGATCCATGCGGTTTTATCATGTTCACTGAAATTAAACAGGCCGATGATCTTCTCTCCCTCAAAATATCTGCCGATACACAGGACGGACGGATCCCAGGTCTCAACAGTCCATGTGTCCGCATTTGACACAAATACCTTTTCCGCTTTCCGGATCTGTTCCAGCCGGTTCAATCCCCGGAAAATCTTTCCCTCCACCGTATCCGTGTCCTGAATATTTTCCGCCAGTTTCCAGTTCATGGGGCCCCGGTGAAGGTAGCGGGAATCCGCCGCCTTATTGGGATTCTCCTTATATGTATAATCGTTGACCTGGCCGATTTCATCACCGCTGTACAATACGGGAATTCCCGACTGCATGAACATGTATGCATGAAGCATCAGCACCAGCCTCACCGCTCTCTCCATGGCATCCCGATCCTGTTCGGATACGGCCTTCTCCACGCCGCACATGGATGCCGTGGTACCGCAGAACCGGGCATCACCGGTAACGGGATCTGCATTATAAAGCTCGCCGCGGCTGTTGCTGTCTCCCGCGTATCCCTGAAAGTAATCATTCAGATACTGCTTATGACTCCTCTCTCCGATACCGTCCGACCCTAATGCGCCGTAATCAAGTCCCCATCCGATATCGTCGTGACAGCGCAGATAATTCAGGAACACATATTCCTTCGGCAGGGAATTCACGATATCGAGCTGCCTCTTCAAAAGCCGCACATCCCTTGTAGCCACCGTATGCCATGTAGTTGCCATGGTGGTGACATTGTAAAGCATATGGCATTCCGGTTTTTCCACCGTCCCGAAATAAGGCACGACTTTCTCCGGCTCCATGACCACTTCCCCCAACAGCAGAACACCCGGGCAGACGATCTCGCTGATCATGCGCATCATACGCACAATTGTATGTACCTGGGGCAGATTGCGGCAGGGGGTATTCAATTCCTTCCAGATATAAGGCACCGCGTCAATGCGGATGATATCTATCCCCCGGTTTGCCAAATAGAGGAAATGATACATCATCTCATTGAACACTCTCGGATTCCGGTAGTTCAGATCCCACTGATAGGGATAAAAGGTAGTCATGACAAAATGCCCCGCATCCTCCAGCCAGGTAAAATTGCCCGGAGCGGTGGTGGGAAACACCTGCGGCACAGTTCTCTCATACAGGGCCGGTTCTTCGTAACTGTCGTAGAAAAAGTACCGGCTCATATACTCGCCGTCTCCCTGCAGGGCTTTCTTCGCCCACTCATGATCCTCCGACGTGTGGTTCATGACGAAATCCATGCAGACATTGATATCCTTTTTATGACAGGCCGCCGTCAGACTGTCCAGATCCTCCATGGTTCCCAGCTTTTCCTGTACCTTGCGGAAATCCGACACGGCATATCCCCCGTCGGAACGACCCTCCGTCGTGTCGAGGAAAGGCATGAGATGGATATAATTGACATTGCACTGTTCGATATAATCCAGTCTGGATTCCACACCTTTCATATTGCCGGCGAAATTATCAATGTAAAACATCATTCCCAGCATATCGTTTTGCTTATACCAGTCCTGATTCCCCTCCCGGTCACGGTCACGGGTCTTCAGATCCCGGTTCCGCTCAAGATAGAACTGCCGCAAATGATCGCACAATTCGGCAAACATGGAGTCATTCCCGTATAATTCCATATAGAGCCAGCGCAGTTCGTCATGATGCACGGCTAATCTGTCATGAAATATACCATCCTCCTCCGCAGTCTGTACTCTGATATTCTCACCTTTGCCCTCTGATGTTTTATTCCCCATATCTGCCTCCCCAATTTTCTTTTTTCATTACATATCTCCGGTTTACCCTTCGAAAAGTTATCACCTGTACGGCTGATGACCGTTGCAGATCCTCTATTCTATTGTAAACAGTTTTTCCATTCTGTCCGTTTTGCCGGTCTTCACTATCTTAAAGTCCGGATAGTTTACACTGTTGGCGAGAAGCACTGCCGTGGTGGTGCTGTATCCTGCCGCCCTGATCTTCTCCAGATCAAAGGTCAGCAGCTTCTGTCCCGCTTTCACTTCATCGCCCCTGGAGACAAGGAGTTCAAACCCCTCCCCCTTCATATTCACGGTGTCAATTCCTACATGGATCAGGACTTCCATTCCATCCGGACCGGTGATCCCTATTGCATGACCCGTCTCGGCAACAGCGGATATCTCCCCGTCAAAGGGCGCCACTACCTCTCCCACTTCCGGTTCGATCCCCACGCCGTCTCCAAGGATACCGGCCGCAAATGTGGCATCCGGAATCGCTTCCCTGCTGATAACATTGCCTTTCAGCGGAGAATACAAAGCCTTTTCTGTCTGTACACCCGAGGAACCGCTGTGGGACATTGCCTTTGCCGCCCCTGCCCGGCAGTCTCCGGAACCCGGCTTTGCTTTATCCGCACTGTCTGCCTCTTCCTTCCACACAAACCATGTAAGTGCAAAGGAAACTCCGAAGGCTGTCGCAAGGACAACCGCATACTGTACGGTATAGTCCAGCGTGATCAGGAAGCCGGGAATACCCGTGACGCCGTAAGAAGTTGCTCCGATATGAAAGACCGAACCCAGCAGCGCACCCGCCGCCCCTCCGATCATACCGCACAGAAAGGGTTTCACAAATCTCAGGTTCACACCGAAGATCGCCGGCTCCGTAATGCCCAGTGCCGCAGACAGGGAAGAAGGAACGGCAACGGATTTTGTCTTCACATTCTTTGCTTTCAGTCCCACTGCCAGACAGGCCGCACCCTGTGCGAAGTTCGCCGCCGAGGCGATGGGCATCCAGATATTCCGTCCGTCCGCTGCAGACAGCATGCC
>JAIEKC010000215.1:0-3433 GCA_029064505.1 Acetatifactor sp. | reverse complement strand
GCGGTGTAGATCAGAAGCCCATGATAAAACGTATTTTAACTCTCAAGGGACTGCTTCAGACCTGCGATCTGTGCCGCCCCTTCGCTGAGAGAGCCCGACATTGCCGCCAGATGATCGCTGACCAGCTTTTCCTTCTGAGCCTTCACATTCTCCGCGATCGTCGCCTGGATCTGGTCGGTGGCCATTTGCTGTGCTGTCGTCTCTTCTGTCTCGGCTGCGATGATACCCCTGACCTGATCGGATGCCATCTGCTGCTCTATCATGCGGTCCGCTGCCGCTACCATGGCATTGAGCGCTGCCGTCTGTGCGTCATTACCGGACACGGTTCCCTGCTTCGCTGCCAGATACTGCTCCTTTGTGAGGGTATATCCCTGGGCCTGCATTCCCTGGAGCACCTGATCGGTCACCTGTTCCCGCACCGCCGCATTCACAAGAGGCGCAACATTTGCACTCACCTGCTGCTCCACCACTGCCGTCACTCCGGCAAGGATCGCCGCCTCATTCTTATCCACCTCCGCCCGGACGGCTGCCAGCACCGCTGCATCCATATTTTCTAATATGTCATTTAACTCCTCGTCATAATTATCCATTGTCAAATTCACGGAAATACCAAGCTGTTGCAGTTGTTCATTGCCGTTAAGCTGTGTATTGGCTGCGGCCAGCAGTGTCTCAAACACCTGTCTTGCGCCGCCGTTCAATATATCATTGCCGGCAGCCAGCTGATTCAGACCCGCCTGAAGCTGCTCCGCGCCGCTTAACAGATTTCCGCTGCCATCCCGCAGGGTTTCCGTTCCTTCCGCCAGCTTCTTCGCACCGTCTTTCAGTTTCCCCGCACCGTCGTACAGTTCGCCCACGCCCTCTTTCAGTTCACCGGATTTGTCATAGAGCGTCGCCAGTCCGTCATAGAGCTTGTCGGAGCCTTCCAGAAGCTGATCCACCGCATCGGTCAATTCATCCAGCGCGTCCGTCAGTTCCGCCATACTGTCCGCATCGTCCAGATTCAGATTCCTGAGCAGATCATTCATGGCAACACAATAAGCAGTCTTTAAGGAGAAATCCGTCACATCCGCTTCCACCTCCACATAACCGGGCAGTTTTTCCTCATCGAGCTCCAGATTCCGCGCCATACCGGGAAAAGCGATCCCCGCCACCATCGTCTTGTCACCGTCATTGATAACCTTTCCCGAAGAAACCTCCACATTCCGGAATACGTCATTGTCCAGGACCATTCCCGTCACTGTGGTGAAAGGCACACAGATCTGTTCCCCGGATCCTCCTATCTCCACGGTCTCATATTCATTGACCTCAAAATCATAGCGTATCACCACATGACCGCTCTTTCCCTCCATATCCTCCGGTTCCGTCTGCTTTCCGTCCAGAGTATAAGTGACCCTGAGCGTCAGAGGCAGCTTCTTGTCTGTAGTTCCCTGATAATAAATATCATTTCCCCCGGCCTGCCACACATATCCGCCGTTCTGTCTCACATAGCTCTCGCCGTTCTTCACTTCGGTGATATCGGCAAGTGCTGTCACATCTGTGACAGAATCCGCCCGGTCACCGTTCCTGATCCAGTCGCTGACAATGACTTTACTGCTGCTGCCGTCTGCATTCGCCATGATGTATACGGTCTCTTCCTTTACAATCCCGCTTTCCTCCGCGGGCTGCCAGATCTCCTTCAGCTCATCCTCCAGCTTTTCCTCCAGAGTCCTGTCTTCTGTCCCCTCCGCCGCTTTATTCTCCGCTGCCTCATGAACGCTGCTGTCCGTCTTCTGTATCTTTGCGTATACGGTAGTCCCTGTGACACCCACGATCAGCACTCCGCACACACATACCGCGCCTATCCTGGCAAGTCTGTTCTTTCTGTCTAACATAAAACCTCATCCTTTCTTATTTCAATCTCTGCTCAATAATCAATCTCTACTCAATCTTTATTTAAACTCCATTTGAACTCCAGAGCGTGTAATAAAACTTCCGGTGCCCATCCGGTCAGAAATTGGACTTTGGAACCGCATGGTTCGTACCAGTGCAGGGCAAATTCCGACGACAATGGGGACATCGTCCGGTAATTTTAACGATGCAATGGGGCGGGACAGGCGGTTCATCCTGCCTCTGTCTGCTGTTCTTTCCTGCCCCCCTTCTCCTTCTTCCGGAAACCTGCGCTGGTCATGCATATCACTCTGTCGAAGATCATGAACATGGACGGCAGAACCAGCATAACGCTGAACATACTGACCACAGCCCCTCTCGCCAGCAGATTGCACAAAGCCTTGATGATATCTATCTCCGAATAGAGCGCCACGCCGAAGGTGGCGGAGAACAATCCCATGGCGCTGACAATAATGGACGGGATGGAGACGCACAATGCGCTGCTGACGGCATCCCGCTTTCCCTTGCCCCCGTATCTCTCCTCCTTATATCTGGTGGTCATCAGGATGGCGTAGTCCACTGTGGCGCCAAGCTGGATCGTGCTGATACAGATGGGAGCGATAAAGGGAAGGGAAGTCCCCGTGTAATGCGCCATGCCCAAATTGATAAATATGGAAAACTCAATGACGGCAACCAATATAAAAGGCAATGTGACACTCTTCTCCACCAGCGCGATGATCACAAAGATGGCGATAATGGAAATGGTGTTTACCGTCTTAAAATCCAGATCCGTGATCTCGATGAGATCCTTCGTACAGGGTGCCTCGCCGATCAGCATTCCCCCTGCGTCATATTTCTTTAAAATCGTATTCAGCTCATCGATCTGGGCATTGACTTCGTCCGTCGCCGTCTTATACTCGGAGTTTGCCAGCAGAAGCTCCCACTCATCGCTCTTTAGCACCTCCGAAACGGATTCCGGTATCATTTCCTCCGGTACAAGGGAACCTACCACGGATTCCATTCCCAACACATATTTCATGCCATCCACCTGTTCCATCTCGGCAATCATATCTTTCACATCTCCCGCCGGCGTATCCGTGTTCACCAGCACCATGTGAGTGGCTCCCACGCCGAACAGTTCCTCCAGCCTGGAGTTGGCAACGACATATGCCATGTCCGCCGGCAGAGTATCCCCCAGATTATAATAAACTTCCTTATTGGCCTGCCTGTAACCCGAATATGCGGGAATCAGGATCAGTACAAACAGGATCAGAAACACATAGAACTGCTTCGTCACAAAGTCCGAAATCCGCTTCATATCCGGAAGCAGCGACCTGTGTCTGGTCTTCTCCAGCACCTTATCCAGCGCAAGGATCATGGAGGGAAGCGTTGTCACACAGCCGATCACGCCCAGGACCACTCCCTTTGCCATGACCACACCAAGGTCAAGTCCCAGGGTATAGCTCATAAAGCAGAGAGCCACAAACCCTGCCACTGTGGTGATGGAGCTTCCCACCACGGAAGTGACGGTCTTTCCGATAGCGGCGCTCATGGCGGTCTTCTTGTC
>JAIEKC010000214.1:0-3424 GCA_029064505.1 Acetatifactor sp. | reverse complement strand
ATTAATGACATCCATCCGGACACCGCTGTAATTTTCCTGACGGCAAATGATATGGAGAGCGATATGCTCAAAGGCTTTGAGCTGGGGGCGGATGATTATGTCACAAAGCCTTTCCCTATGAGCGTATTTCAGAAAAAAGTATCTGCACTACTGGCCCGGATCAGGAAACAATCCGGCGGCGACTTCTACAATGACGGCAGCCTGTTTATCAACTTTGCGGAAATGACCGCAACGCTCAACGGAGAAAGCATTTCTTTTACTCCGATGGAATACCGGCTTTTGAAAGTGTTGACGAAAAATCCACAGATTGTTTTGACCCGTCAGGTGCTATTGGAAAAACTGTGGGATATTGACGGGAACTTTGTGGATGAACACGCGCTGACTTCCACGATCAGCCGGGTGCGAAACAAAATCGAAAAGCAGGATCATGCCTATATTAAAACCGTTTACGGTATGGGCTATATGTGGATTGGAGGCGGTAACAAATGAGGACGGAAAAGCTCTCTGTCAATAGAATGTGCATTGTCGTATGTGCAGCACTTTTCCTGCTTTCAGTCACCATGTCATTTACCATATACTTTTTGACGCGGAATGTACTGGCGCTATGCTGCGGATTGCTCTATGCGGTTTGTGTCGTCGGATGCATGGCTGCTTTTCTGGCCTTTGCGCGTCGGAAACTGACACTGTTTTCGGACGCGCTGTGTAAGCTACTGGACGATATGATGTCAGCAGATCAGGCCCCGCCGCAGTACACAGAGGCAGAAAACCTGTTTTATAAAATCCGGCACCGGCTTTCCCGGCTCTATGAGGTATTGCGGGAAAGCAAAAGCAGTATTGCAAAGGAACGGGCCGACCTGCAGGAATTGATTTCGGACATATCCCATCAGGTCAAAACGCCGATTGCAAACCTGAAAATGCTGGATGCAACTTTGTTGGAGCAAAATGTACCGTCGGAAAAGCAGAAAGAATTTCTTTTGGCTATGGGCAGCCAGTTGGACAAGCTGGATTTTCTCATGCAGGCTATGATTAAAACATCACGGCTGGAAGCCGGGGTGATTTCTTTGGAACCGAAGCCGCAGGCCATCTATGATACTCTCGCTGCGGCGCTGGGCGGTATTTTGCTGAACGCAGAACAGAAAAAGATTGCTGTCACAGTGGATTGCCCGGAAACAGTATCTGCGGCCCATGATCGGAAATGGACAACCGAAGCCCTGTTCAACATTTTGGATAATGCAGTAAAGTATACGCCGGAGGGCGGGAAAATCCATACAGCCGTGGCGTGCTGGGAAATGTATGTGAAGATTGATATTTCCGATACGGGCATCGGTATTCCGGAACAACATCAGGGAACGATCTTCAAGCGGTTCTACCGTGAGGACAGTGTCCATGACGCTCCCGGCATTGGGATCGGCCTATATCTTACCCGTGAGATCATCACCCGGCAAGGGGGTTTTATCCGTGTCGCTTCGGAAGTCGGCACCGGTTCCACTTTTTCAGTGTTCCTGCCTCGTTCTTGAAATGTCACAGGATTGTGACATTTCAACGTGTTTACAGGGAAATTTCAAGAACTGCCGTGACATTTCTGCGAGGATTTCTCTTTACAATGGAACCATCAAAAAGAAAGGTGATAGAACCTATGCCCATTTTACAGACGGCAGATTTGAAAAAATACTATGGGGATGAGCCGAATATTACAAAGGCTCTGGACGGCGTTTCCCTATCCATTGAGCCGGGGGAATTTGTTGCCATTATCGGCACCTCCGGCAGCGGAAAATCCACATTGCTGAATATGATGGGCGGGCTGGATGTTCCTGCTTCCGGAAAGGTTATCGTGGATGGTAAAGATTTGTCCACATTGAACGAAGAACAGCTTACTATTTTTCGCAAGAGAAAGATCGGATTTGTATTCCAAAACTATAATCTTGTCCCTGTCCTGAATGTGTATGAAAATATCACTCTTCCGGTTGAACTGGATGGCGATACTGTGGATAAAGCATTTACGGACGAAGTGGTTCGTATGCTGGCTTTGGGCGATAAACTAAGCAATATGCCGAATAATCTCTCCGGCGGCCAGCAGCAGCGAGTCGCCATTGCCCGCGCTCTGGTATCAAAGCCCGCTATCGTTTTAGCTGACGAACCGACGGGAAATTTGGATAGCCGAACCGGCAATGACGTTTTGGACTTAATGAAAGCTGTCAGTCAAAGGTTCCGTCAAACTCTTGTAATGATCACCCATAACAACCAGATCGCCCAGCTTGCCGACCGCATTATCCGCATTGAGGATGGCAGGATTGCCAAGTAAGGAGGGTGCAGACAATGAATGACATATTATTCGGCAACAATAATGGACTGATCATTAAAAAGCTGTCAAAACGCAGTTTTCAGCAAAACAAGATCAGAAACAGCATTGCGGCATTGGCCGTTTTTCTGACTACTCTTTTAATCTGCACTATATTTTTAATTGGCGGCAGCTATATCAGCTCATGGCAGCTTCAACAAGAACAGATAAGAGGCACGGCGGGTCATGCCGCGTTAAATGCTCCATCTTCGGAACAGTACGAAATTTTAGCAGCTTCGGGAGAAATAGACAGTGTGGGTGTGCGGGCCGATGTGTTTTTGCCGAGCTTTGTTAATGCTGATTTTGATACAAATGGTGCAGGTCTTTTTTATGGCTTGCGGTTTTATAATACCTCTGAATGGGAAAAGCATCGCGTTCCTGTTCTGGAAAATATCTATGGTACTTATCCCGGCAGTGCAGACGAGATCATGGTTCCCGCCTGGGTGTTGGAAAAATGGAATATCACAGAACCTTATATTGGAATGGAGCTGCCATTTTCTTATCAAAATGGTTCCATGCAGGAAGCGGAACAAAAGATTTTTCGCTTGTCGGGTTGGTTTGACGAGTACGATCATATAGGGGACGGGAATATTGCTTATCTGCTTGTGTCCGAAGCGTTCTGTAATGAAGTCGGATCTGACATATGGAGCAGTCAGGATACAACGGCAGATATGCGTTTTTCCAATACATGGAACATTGCCGAAATTACTTCCGGCATAGAAAGCAGTCTGAAATTAAGCAGTGGACAGAGGCTTTCCGTCAATCCCGATCTTTCAGACGGGAACGCTGATTTTAAGACAATTGCTGTTTGTGCTATCCTCGGACTTGGAATGGTTCTGTGCGGGTATCTTTTGATCTATAATGTGTTTTACATTTCCGTATCAAATGATGTCCGGTTTTATGGACAGTTGCGAACAATAGGAACGACTTCAGCGCAAATCGGAAAAATCATTTCACGACAGGCTGTGAAAATTGCCTGTCTGGGAATTATCTCCGGTCTGTCCGGCAGCTTTGCGCTGTCAAATTTTGTTATTCCTGTGGCGCTCCGCACTCTTACAGAAGCCAATACGGGGATCACAGTGGCAC
>JAIEKC010000213.1:0-3431 GCA_029064505.1 Acetatifactor sp. | reverse complement strand
TGAAACAACTTGATATCGTTATTATTTTCTCTAAAGACAGGATTTTATAGCGAGGGGGGATGAGAATAAAGAATAACAAAGAATAATTAAAAGATGCAATCTGTTAGTGTTAAATTAAGAAAGGGGAAATTGACAGCAGGCAGCCAGATGTGATTCATACCTGCGGCTTTGCACTCTATTCCAATCTCTATGCAAGAGGGCTGGAGGGTTTGGGAATGGAAGTGGTGGATAGTCGGATGGCGGCAGGAGAAGAGGAGTTTCTGAAAGAATTAATGTCAGGGAGCAGCGAAGTGGATATCTATGTTGTGTGGGACAGCAGATACTGGGAAAATCATGCGTATACAGATCTGTCGGTGTCGGAGACGCTGGCAGACCGTGTGGAACAGATGCACAAAGTCTTAAAAGACTCTGCGTATCAGGGAGATGAATTGGCTGGGATCCCGGTCAGAGTGATGGGAGCGGTTATGGCCCGTAATCAGGGGTCGGAAGGTTATCCGTTGGTAAACGAAAGGATAGCGGATTGGGATGATCTTCTGGTGTTCTTAAACGAAATTTCTTCGCAATATACCATTATGGCAAATAAGGCCGGGCTATATCAGTTGTTGTTTGCTCAATATATATATGAATATGGAGATCCTCTTGCAGGGAATGTGGATTTTGATACGGAATCATTCCGCAAGGTGTTGGACATTATGAAACAGATTCATGACAGTCCTTATTTTCAGGAGCCGGGGACCGGCGCTATGATATCATACGGAGCTGATTATGATTTCCGTCCCACCGATGTGATCGGAATCAATCATCTGGTGGTGACAGACCAGATCGGCGATCCGCGGAGGCTGCCTGCAATAGAGTCGGACAAAGTGCCGGCTCCCCAGATCAGGGTTGCCTACGCGGTGGTCAATCCCAACAGCGAGAACAGGGAAGCTGCCATACGCTATTTTGAAATGCTGGTCACGGGTAGAGCCTATTTGGAAACAGCGGAATTATTTCCTTTGCCGGGTAATGATAATCTGAATGCCTATATGGAAGACGCCATGGTATGCTATGATTTGGATATATATAGAACTGTTTCAGTCGATATAGACAGTTGGCTGAAAGAACAGGCGGGTCTGGATGAAACCGTGGCGGTAATACAGGAGAAGGGCGACTTGTTTTTCAGGGAACAGGAAGGGATTCATTGACTATATCTTTTCTGAAGGCCTAGAGCGTGTTTGAAAAATCATTCCCCCGGTCTGCACGCCCCACTTTGCGGCCTGCTGCGCCCCAATTTGGTCACCGTAGCCCCACTACGCCTCCCAAATGGGTCTTGCATCCCACAAAGTGTGTCGCACACCCCAGGGAAAGCATTTTTCAAACACGCTCTAGGACGGATATCTCATTGCAGTTTAATTTGTAAGAGAAAATACTGCAATATAGAATTTCGTGTATAAGATAACAGGGAATATGTGAAAGAAGGGCGGAAAATGAAAGGGAAGGGTGAGAAGCTGAGAGCCCGGAGGATTGCTGTGGGAGTGGCAGGACTTGCCATAGTGATTGCCGCGGGGATCAGTCTGATTGTTTTTACAGGGCAGAGAAGGGAGCCGGTGAGGTCTCAGGAGGAGCAGGCAGTCAATGGATCGACACAGTCTCAGGGAGGGCAGGCAGTCAGTGAGACGGAGCAGTCCCGGGAGGGGCAGGCAGTCAATGAGCCGACGCAGCCGCAGGAGAAGCAGGAGGTTATTTTGTGGGTGATGAGGGCTTCTCCTCTGCTGAAGGAATGCGTCGGAAATTTCAACAGGGGTGATCATGGGTATCGGGTGATGATCCATGAGTGCTACAGTGAAGAGAAAAACGTGTCTTGGGAGGATGCCCTGCTCCGTTTACAGATGGCTCTGTCCCGCAGCACCGGGCCGGATATCGTACTTGTGGAGTCGTTGGATGTAAATGCTCTGGCCAAACAGGGAATGCTGGAGGACCTGACGCCCTATTTTGCGGGGAGCGGGCTGGTGGATCAGGAGGACTTTCTGGAAAACGTGACCGCTTCCTATACCTATGACGGAAAGTGGATCGCGCTCCCCAGGTGGATCACCATACAGACTCTGTGGGGAAATCCCGGGATTGTGGGCGATACCCCTGGCTGGACGGTACAGGAAATGCTTGCGCTGGCGGAGCGGTATCCGGAGTTTTCTGTGACAGGCCATTTTGTAAGGTGGGAGTTTTTGAACTGCTGCACGACTTTTGTGCCTGAGACATTTTGGCTGGAACCGGACGGCGGAGCGAAGGAGGAACTGAGAGAGATGCTGGAGCAGGCAGCGTCTTACCCCACGAAGTTCGACCAATCGCGGTGGAATGAGGAGTGTTTACAGGTAAGCCGGGGAGAAGCCCTGCTGACAGAGCAGTATGTGTATAAAATGGAGACTTTATTGTATCTCCAGGAGTTTGCGGGGGAGGGTGGACTGATTCCCATAGGATATCCCACTCTGGACGGGTCGCCGAGGGCGCTGTTGTCTCCTGCCAATGGCTTATATGCCATTCCCGCAAATGCGCCCAATAAGGAGGGTGCGTGGGCAGTTCTGGAACTCTTTTTCGCGGGGGAGCTGGACCCCAGGGAGAGGGAGAAGACGGGACCGTTTTATCAGGCAAGCGGGATCCCTGTCTGCAGACAGGAGCTGGAGGAGGAGTTTCAGTGGGAGCTGGAGGATGATCTTCAGCGGAGACTGCACAGGATAGATGATATGGATGAGGAGCAGATTGCCATGATAAGGGAATGGCTGGAGGAGTTGATCGCCATGGCACAGGAATATCCTTCGTCCGCCAGGCCGTTTCTGAGTATTATTGCAGAGGAGGGGGAGTTCTATTTTGAGGGAGTCAAGACACTGGATGAGACCCTGCGGGTGATCGAAAACAGGGGAAGCCTGTATTTTCAGGAAAACGCTGATGCTCCCCGTGGGCAATGAGCCGGGCGGCATCGTTATAAGGCTCCGTTCCCAGGTTCCTGGAAATTCTAAATATCCGGATCGGCCATGCGGCGGCGCTGATTTCTCAAAGCCGCCGCTTCGGCGTAATGATACTTCTGCTTGTGCGGCAGCTTTTTCTCTTGCCGTCGTGGGGCAGTTTTGTGTATTGTATTCTTCGTCTGATAAAGGCAGGTCATTTGCCGTTTGGCAGGGTTTGCATGAGGGCAAAGAAATGCTGCTGCCTGCCGCTGCTGAAATAGGCGTACCACGCCTCCAATGTATCAGGCTGAAAAACATCCAGTCGTTCCATGATCTGTTTTGCCCATAGCAAAGCTCCGGTGGAGCCTGCGGTGATCAGGTTGTGATCTGCGACAGAGGGTTTGTCAACATAGAACTGTTGCCCTTTGTAACAGGGAGAACACATTTCAAGGTATCCCGACCCGTTGCTGGTGTGCAGGCGCTGATCCAGCAGACCGGCATTTGCCACCGCAG
>JAIEKC010000212.1:0-13245 GCA_029064505.1 Acetatifactor sp. | reverse complement strand
CTGTGGATGGCGTGCGAATCACGGATTACACTTTATCAAGCCTGCGGCAGCAGATCGCAGTGGTGCAGCAGGAGAACGGCCTGTTTCACGGAAGCCTGCGGGAGAATATCAGCCTGTCGGAGGACCGGGGACAGGACGGACGCATCTGGGAAATCCTGGAGGGACTGAAATTAAAGGAACTGGTGGAGCAATGGCCGGAAGGACTGGATACGGTGATCGGCAGCGGCAGCAGGGAAATGTCCGGAGGACAGAAGCAGAGAGTCGCCATTGCCAGATGCATCTACAGGAAACCCAGGATCCTGCTTCTGGATGAGGCCACCTCCGCTTTGGACGAATCCACGGAGAGGGTAGTCAATGCATTTATCTATGACAGGCTTCCTGACACCACGATCCTTTCCGTGGCACACCGCTTTTCCACAGTATTGGCGGCGGATAAGGCGGTGGTCATGGAGCAGGGAAGCGTCGCGGCTGTAGGAGAGCATGACCGTCTGCTGCAGGAGAACGAGCTGTACAGAACTCTCTATGAGGAGTACCGGCAGGCGGCGTCCGGCAGCCGCAATTCCTGCCCGGAAGAAACGCCATTACAGCATAAATCAGGTCTTTGACATTTTCAACTTTCTGCAACATTTGGAAGATCAGTGCGCTCAGAGCAATTGCGGGATCAAGAACTTCATATTTGCCGTACAGGTGTAAAAAGCCATAATTGCCAAATAACGTGGAATTTGTTCTTTCCCAAACCGTTCCGGATCAGAGCGGTGGGTGCCTGTAGAAAAAGAAACGCGGTAAGCCGCAAAGAATGAAATGGATAAAGAATCAAATAGAAAAAAGAAATGGAAAGGAAAGGAATAAATAAAAATGAACAGCTGCATTTCGATCAAATCCTATCGGGGGAAGATGATCCTGTACATAGTTCTGCAATTCTTGAGATCGGGTCTGCTCCTGTTGCCGCCCTATTGCTATCTGCTCTTCCTGGACGAGGTGATCATGGGGCGCAGAATAGAATGGCTGTGGGGCATCGTGGCGCTTTATGCGGCGGTGTTCGGGGCGAAAGCGCTGGTGTCCGTGCTTATCAGGCAGGTCTATAACCGGATCTTTCCTGTGATGACACTGGAGGCAAAGAATCGTGTACTGGAAAAGTACAGCGAGCTGGATCTGGAGGTGCTGTCCGATTACACGGCGGGGGAATTAAAAGAGCGGCTCCATCGGGATACGGAAAACGCGGTATTGTATTGGGAAAAGAGACTGGAGCTTTGGATCGCGGCCATCAGCGTTCCGGTGACGGCGGGAATCCTGATCTGTCTGAACTGGATCCTGGCAACGGTCAGCTTTCTGCTGCTTCCCGTATCCTTTTCTATCACGCGCAGCATCAAGGGCAGGAGCAATGTGCAGCATGAGCGCCGCCGGGAGATCCTGGGAAAGTATAACGATTTCATGATCCACAATATGTTCTTCTGGAAAGAAGTAAAGACGAACTGCCAGGAGGAAAGGCAGCAGAGGCAGTTTGAGGGACTGTGGAAGGAGCTGGGAGATGCGTTTCTGAGATCCCACATTTTCTGGTTCCTGAACAGGACTTTTCTGGCGTTTAAGGATGTGTTCCTGACCAAGATGGGCCTTTATCTGCTGGGAGGCATCCTGGTCATAAAAGGGATGGCTGCCGTGCCCGCGCTGTTGGCGTTTATGGAATATTATGCGGATTTCGTGAACCGGCTGCTGGAGCTGTCGGATAATTTCATGCAGCGGGGCGAACAGGAGGCATCCATAAAGCGGCTTAAGGAGATCATGGCGCTGCGGACACCGGACAGGCCTTACCGGCTGGAGCATTTTGAGAGCGTGGAATTCCGCGATATCGGATTTTCCTACGGGGAGGGGCAGGGAAATATTCTGCAGCACTGTAATATGAAGATAGAGCAGGGCGAGACGGTTGCGATCAAAGGCGAGAGCGGCTGCGGGAAGAGCACGCTGATCAAAATGATGGCGGGCTGCATCCTGCCCGGGGAGGGAGAGATCCTGTGGAATGGTCTGCCCATGGACCGGATCCGCAGGCAGGACATCTATGCAAGGGCGGGTTTTCTGATGCAGGAATCTGGCCTGTTCAACCTCACGATCCGGGAAAACCTGCTGTTCGGCAGGGCGGACGCCGGGGAGGAGGAGATGAGAGCCGCCTGTGTCAGAGCCAATATCATGGAATTTATAGAGGGGCTTGAACAGGGTTTTGAGACGGTGATTGGAGAGAACGGGATCAAGCTGTCAGGCGGGCAGAAGCAGCGCCTTCTGATCGCCAGACTCTTCCTGCAGGACACGGAGCTGATCGTCTTTGACGAAGCCACTTCCGCGCTGGACTATCAGAATGAGAGTGAGATCCTGAACCTGCTGCTTCAGGAGAAAGCCCGGGAAAAGACATTTATTATGGTCACTCACAGAGGGACATCGGTTGCACGCTGCAGCAGAGTCGTGAGGTGGGAGGATATTTCGGGCAATGTATCCTGAAAAAATACAGTTCAGCCTTCTGTCAAAGCATATGTCGAACCTCTGGTGAGTTACCTGAAAAATGAAACGGAAAATATTGAAAAGCGTGCGGTTCCACCGGATGTAATGTCAGTCACCACATTATAAAAATTCAGTGGGCATGGTCAGATAATTCACCGCCCCCCGGGGTATGCCCGTACCCTTTTCCAGCAAAGCCACAAGTCCCCGGATCGTATCCTCGGAATCCTCCGCGGTGGCGGACAGAAAGGTATTGTTCAGCTTGACCGCCAGTACGATCAGCACGATCTCAGCCAGAGCGGCGGGGTATTCGAAATGGATCTCACCGGAATCGATGCCCTGCTTTATGATCTCCGTCAGGGCGGGTTTCAGTTCTGAGATCAAATGGTTCATATACTTCTGCTGCAGGAATGCGACATCCTGGGCGCTTGTGCCGGAAGCGGTATCAGCGCTGTTGTGACGCAGGAAGGCCGCTGAGGAGCTGCGGCAGGCCTGCAGGATCATGGCCATACGCGTAAAAGGGGAAATCTCCGTTCTGGCGGCAAGATTCTTGGCCGTGGTAAGCGGTTTCTCATAGTTCCTTTCTATCAGTGCGTCGAGAATGGCTTCCTTTGAGGGAAAATAGTAGTAAATGCTTCCCTTTCCGATTTCCGCCTTACGGGCAATATCACTCACGGAAATATTCTGAATGGTATTATGTTCCAGAAGCGCCTGGAGTGCTTCTAAAATTCTGTCATACTTTTTCATGTCCGGCATATCGATCCCCAATCCTGAGTTTAAGTGTTTGATGTTAATTATTTTATACCAAGATTCCGCGCAATCCCGTGCATATGGAGTCAGAAGCTGACGCAATGTCCTTTTATGCCCATATTATGCCAAGATTCCGCGTACCTTCACGCACAAGGCATCGGAAGCCCTTTCGCGGATTCCTGCGGACAGTTCCGGGACTGTTATGCGGGGAATTGCCCGAGCCCCTGCATAAGTCTCCGTCTGCAGACAGCCTGTGCAGGCAGCCTGACGCAATCATGCGGGGCACATAAAGAACTGCCGGACTACGCAAAATGTGTATGCGATCAGGTAGTGTAAAAAGCTATACAAAAAAAGGATAACACAAAAGCGATTCATGAACAATTATGAAAAGTGCTCAAAAATAAGTGATGCGGCATCCGTATTTTTATCCAAAAACAATTTGACCAATGGTCGAAATATATGATATAGTAATCTACAAGATGCTTCGACCGGTGGTCGAAGTGCGGCAAATCAAGGAGTATTGTGTCGAAACAGAACTGCCGGAAGCAGTTCCCAAACTCATTTATAAGGAAATTCAGTCCGGACGGGACTGGGGCCGTTTCAGCGGCAGAACAGGAGGAGACAGTGACTTACGCAGAATTTTTTTACGAATTCAAGGGGAAATTTATGGGAGCGGATGTGAGTGATATCCATGATCATCTGGCTTTTCAGTTCAATATTGAGGACGAGGAAGCGGGCGGCGCCTTCTATGTGGAGGTAAAGGATGGTCAGCTTTTTGTGGAGCCCTATGAGTATTATGACAGGGATGCAATCTTTATCTGCGCCCCGGAGGTGCTCTTTGATATCGCGGACGGCCGTCTGGATCCGATCGCGGCGTTCACGGAACAGAAACTCCGCGTGGAAGGAGATCTGGAGAAGGCGCTGAGGTTCAAGGAGATCATTGAGATGAAGAGTGCAGCCATGCAGGAGAAGGGAATCGTGCAGAAGGCGGCTGACAAGGTGGTAAATACCATTGTTCAGACCGCAGCCAAAAAGAGCGGGAAGAAGAATAAATAATAAGGCGGAAAGCTGTTATAAACTGAGATAAGGGGAAACGGCAATGGGAGTATTGAAGAATATTGTTGCCGCGGCCGGGCTTCTGGCTGTGGCGGGAGTGGGAGAGACCGTATATTTCTATAATCGCACTATGAAACGCGGGAATGCTAAAACGGAGCGGACTACGAAAATGTCCGGCACGGACTGGGAAAAGTATTTTCCGCTGATGGAGGAACGGAAGAAGTATGTGATGGCGCAGACTCACAGGGATGTATACATTACGTCCTTCGACGGATTGAAGCTTCATGCCACCTATTTCCCGGCGGTCCATGCGGGCGATAAAGAAAGCGGAAACGATACGGGCGGTGCGAGCAGTGCGGATCATGAAGGCAGTTTGGATCACGGGAGCGGCATGAACGGTGAAAACAGCACGGAATATACCGGAAGTGCGGGCGCGGCGGAGAAGATCGTCATCTGCTTTCACGGCTACACCGGGGAAGGGCTCAGCAACCATGTGGCCATAGCGGACTATTTCCTCAAACACGGTTACGCCATGCTGCTGCCGGACGCAAGGGCGCACGGTGAGAGTGAGGGGGAATATATCGGATTCGGATGCCTGGACAGACAGGACGCTCTCGACTGGATCCGCTGGGCCATACATGAATGCGGTGAGAACGTAAAGATCCTGCTCCACGGCACTTCCATGGGAGGGGCCACGGTGTTGATGACAAGCGGCCTGGAGCTTCCCGATAATGTAAAAGGAATTGTGTCTGACTGCGGCTTTACTTCCCCGAAGGAGGTTTTCACCCATGTGCTCAACAATATGTATCATCTGCCGGCTTTTCCGGCCATCCAGGGAGCTGACCTGATCAACAGAAAGCTTGCGGGCTACGGTATGGATGAGTGCAATGCCCGGCGTGAGGTGCAGAAGGCCAAGGTGCCGATCCTTTTCATCCACGGCTCGGCGGATACCTTTGTGCCCTGCAGTATGTGTCATGAGATCTATGACAGCTGCCGGTCGCCCAAGCGTAAGCTGATCGTGGAAGGCGCGGCCCATGCGGAGAGCTATTATAAAGATATGGATACCTATGAGAAGGTGCTGACGGAATTTGCGGAAGATGCCATGAACCGGTGACGGAATAAGAACAACCCTGATTAAAAGTATCCGGGAGAATTTTCAGCTGTGATCTTTGTGGAGGAAAAGTTCTTTTCTGATACAGGTTACAATAGTGGAGGAACGGGGCAGGAATAGGAGAACAGTGTATGAAAACAAGAAAAGGTTACAAGACATATCCTTTGACGGTAGCGCAGAAATTTCATAATTATTATGCGCAGTACAGTCCGGGAAAGGAAATACTGAATGTGGGCACCAGCCTTACCATAGAGTTTGAGCTGAATATCGATGAACTGAGAAAGGCCATATACAAGGCCTATGAGCGCTGCGAATCCATGCGGGCGCGGCTTGCGTATGATAAAAAGGAAGATCAGTGGTATCAGTACATTGCCGATCGGGAAGAGAGGGAGATCGAATTTGTTGATTTCTCGGGAAAGACCATGGAGGAGGCGGAAGCCGAGATGACAGCCTGGACACGTATTCCCTTCGACAAGGAGGATGCGCCCATGAACAGGGTTGTCATCATCAAGACACCGGATGGCTATGAGGGCATGTTTGTGGCGGGAGATCACAGATTCATGGATGCCCAGTCTCTGATCTGCTTTATGAGGGATGTCATAGAGCTGTACTGCAGCGCGAATTTTGAGGGTGTACCGTACCCCTCCGATATGCGTTCCTATATCGAGCAGGTGGAAAAGGATCTGGCCTATGAGGCCGGCAGCAGGGCGCAGATCAGGGATCGGGAGTATTTTTACAGTCAGATCCAGGAGTCGGAGCCTGTATATAACGGCATAGAGGGTCCCGGGAAGCTGGAGGAGGCAAGAGCGGCTGCGGGCAACCCTAATCTCCGGGCGGCGCCTACGGGGTCTGACAGCTTTGCGGCAGACATCGATATCTTTCATCTGGAAGCGGAACCGACGAGACGTCTTATGAGATTCTGTGAGGAACAGGACATTTCCCTTCAATGCTTGCTGATCATGGGAATACGCACCTATCTGCAGAAGATCAACCGGTGTGATGATGTGTCGATGCAGGTTGCCTATGCACGCAGGGCGACACTTCTGGAGAAGAAGTCAGGGGGCACGCGCATCCACTGTTTTCCGTTCCGGACGGTGATATCCGAAGAGAAAACTTTTCTGGAGGGAATCCATGAGATCAGGGATAAGCAGAATGAGGTTTTCCGGTATGTGAACTTTAACCCGGCGGAATATCTTTCCTACAGAGGGCAGTATTATCAGACTCCCCGGGGGCTGGGATATGAGACGGTATCCCTCACTTACCAGCCGGCGACTCTCCGGGAAAAGGGACTGACGGATTTGGGAGATATCAGGTATAAGACAAAGAGGTACGGCAACGGTTACTACTCGGATGGAATGTATCTCACGGTGATGCACAGGTCGGAAGACAACGGACTGGATTTCAGTTTCGAGCATCAGACGAAAGCGTACAGCAGAGAACAGCTGGAATATTTCTACTATTATATCTGTAAGATCATGTTCAAGGGAACGGAGCGTCCGAATCTGAAGATCGGGGATATCATTAAGCTGGTATGATCCACCCTAGAGTGCTGTACCATTCATTTTCAGTCAAATGGCGCAGAATGAATTTTCAGCCTGCAAGACGGCTGAACGAGGCGATGCGGTGTCAATTAACCAAAGTAAATGTTGAGTGAGGTCACCAGAGGGCTAAAGCTCTTGGCAGATGGAAATTCAGGACTATTAAAGACCCGATAAAGCGGGCAGGAGGAGTCACAATGTTTGACCAATTAACAGACATTATCGTAAATTATGTGGAAGTCAGGAAAGAAGATATTAAACCGGAGTCCCGTTTTATGGAGGATCTGGGATTTACTTCATTTGACTTCATGAGCATGCTGGGGGAGGTCGAGGAGACGCTGGATGTGGAGATCGACCAGGAGAAGGCAGCCAATATCCGCACCGTGCAGGAGGCGGCGGACTATCTTTCAAGCCTGTCCTGATCCCGGACAGAGGTTGCCGGCGAAGGATGGGAAAAGTGGCGAAAACGCCTGTCACGCTAAGCTTTGTGTCTGCCGTGCAGCGGAAAGCAGAGACGTGCAAGGGCGGCGTCTTTCCGCAGAAGGTGTCGGATTCTATTGTCATGCATATTGAGATCAGTGCCCGTCAGAGGCGGACATAGGGATGTAAGTTTGAACGGTTATTGAACGGTATGTGCAAGAGGGTGTGTAAACACCCTTCTTTGAAGCGCACAGGGGGGTAAACATGAATGAATTAAGGAGTACCATATATGAACTGCTGGCAGAGGCGGAGAAAGCCTACGGTCCGCAGGATGCGGTCAGATATAAAGTAAAGAGAGCCGGTGAAGGCGGTAAAAGGGAGACGAAGGAAGAGGCAAAGACCTACACGCAACTCAGAAAGGACAGCGAGCGGTTTGCGTCAGTGCTGGCGGGTCTTGGGGAGAAAGGAAAGCATATCGCCATTATAGGAGCCACTTCCTATTCATGGATCGTATCATATTATGGCACTGTCAGCAGCGGCAGCGTGGCGGTTCCGCTGGATGCCAATCTTCCGGGGGAGGATCTGTGCGAGCTCATAGACAGAGCTGATGTGACCACCCTTGTGTATGACGAGACCAAGACGGAGGTGGCGCGGAGAGCGGTGGAACAGTGCGCGGGATTAAAGAATCTCATTGCCATGCAGCCTGCCGACACGAAATCTGCTGCTGCGCAGTCGGCCCCGGAGCAGGCGGAATCCCCGGTTCCCAATGCGCTTTCCATGTGGGAGCTGATCCACAGGACGGAACCGGATACAGGCTGTGACCCGAAACCGGAGGATCTGGCCACCATTATGTTCACCTCAGGAACCACCGGAAAGAGCAAGGGAGTCATGCTGACTCACAGAAATCTTGCGGAGAACGCTACCGCCCTGGATATGGGATATGAGCCGGGGATGGTGGTCATGAGTGTACTTCCCATCCATCATGCGTACTGCCTGAGCATGGACATTTTAAAGGGTACTTCCATAGGAGCGATCATCTGCATCAATGATTCCCTTCTGAGAGTGGCCCAGAATATCAAGCTCTTTGAGCCCAATATGATCCTGATGGTGCCCCTTATGGTGGAAACTCTGGCGAAAAAGCTGGAGGAGGCAGCGCTGATCCCTGCACCCATCATCAAGGCGAAGGTGTTTGGAAAGCAGTTCCACACCATCTGCAGCGGCGGCGCATACTTAAATCCCAAATACATTGACCTGTTCCGGAAGTATGGCATTACCATTTTGCAGGGGTACGGTATGACCGAGTGCGCCCCTGTCATCAGTACCAACAGCAATGACGCCATGAAGACCGGTTCGGTGGGTAAATGCATGCCCAACTGTGAGGCCAGGACCGTGGAGGAAGAGATCTGGGTGAAGGGTTCCAGCGTCATGCAGGGATATTATAAGATGCCCGATGAGACGGCGCAGACCCTTGAGGACGGCTGGCTGAAGACGGGCGATCTGGGATATGTGGATGAGGAGGGCTTCCTGTTCCTCACCGGGCGGAAGAAAAATCTGATCATCACACCCAACGGTGAGAATGTATCCCCGGAGGAGATCGAGAATAAGCTTGGAGAGGAGCGGCTGATCCAGGAGGTAGTGGTGCGGGACAGCGAGGGCGTCATCGAGGCGGAAATATTCCCTGATCTTGAGTATGCGGCAAAGAAAAAGATAAAGGATATCCCCGCACGGCTCCAGAAGATCATTGACGGGTATAACTCTGCGGCGCCGCTCTATAAGCGCATATTTAAGCTGAAAGTGCGTGATGTGGAATTCGAGAAGAATACCACGAAGAAGATCAAGAGATTTTAGAGCGTGTCTGACAAATCATTCCTTCAGGCACCATGGTGTGTGTGATCGGGCTGCCTGCCGCAGGCTTTTTCAGAAAGTCGGAAGGTTTATAAAAATGTGTCAGTTTTTTTGAAAGGATTTCCTATACACATAATGGTATTTTATGGTATAATCCATAGTAACAATATTTTTTAGGAGGGTATACTATGGCAAAAGAAATGATAGCAATGCTTCTGGCCGGCGGACAGGGTTCCCGTCTGTACGCACTGACTGAGAAGCTTGCGAAGCCGGCAGTTCCGTTTGGCGGAAAATATCGTATCATCGACTTTCCGCTTTCAAACTGTGTCAATTCGGGGATTGACACGGTGGGCATCCTGACCCAGTACCAGCCTCTGGTGCTGAATGAGTATATTGGCAATGGACAGCCTTGGGATCTGGACCGTCTTTATGGGGGAGTACATGTTCTGCCGCCTTACCAGAAGGCCAGCGGTTCCGACTGGTACAAGGGAACTGCCAATGCGATCTATCAGAATATTTCCTTTATTGAAAGGTATGATCCGGAGTATGTCATCATCCTGTCTGGAGACCAGATCTGCAAGCAGGATTACAGCGATTTTCTGAAATTCCACAAGGAGAAGAATGCGGAGTTTTCCGTGGCCGTGATGGAGGTTCCCTGGGAGGAGGCTTCCCGTTTCGGTCTGATGGTAGCGGACGAGGATGACAAGATCACGGAATTCCAGGAGAAGCCCAAGAATCCCAAGTCCAATCTGGCTTCCATGGGTATCTATATTTTCAATTGGGACATTTTGAGGAAATATCTGGAGGAGGACGAGGCGGATACCAACTCCGAGAATGATTTCGGCAACAACATCATTCCCAACCTCCTGAAAGACAACCGCAGAATGTATGCGTACCACTTTGACGGGTACTGGAAGGACGTGGGAACCATATCTTCCCTGTGGGAAGCAAATATGGAGATTCTGGATCCCGAGCACAGCGGCATCAACCTGTTTGACGAAGACTGGAAGATCTACAGCCGCAACAGCGGTATGACCGGACATAAGATCAGCGCCGGTGCGGTGATCGAGAACTCCATGATCACAGACGGGTGCCGTATCAAGGGTACGGTGAAGCATTCCATTCTGTTTGCCGGTGTCAAAGTAGAAGAGGGCGCCGTGGTGGAGGATGCGGTAGTGATGGGCGGTACGGTCATCAAGGCCGGCGCCGTGGTGAAGCATTGTATCGTGGCAGAGAACGTTTCCATCGGTGAAAATGCTGTAGTGGGTGCAATGCCTACAGAGGAGGAGAACGGTGTTGCCACCATTGGCGAAGGCGTTACCATTGGCGACAATGCGAAGGTAGGTCCGAAAGCTATGGTGAGAAATAACGTGGAAGGCGGTGGCGAAGAATGGTAAACTCAAACACAAGTGCACTTGGTATTGTATTCCCCAACAGTTATGATGCGTTGGTTCCCGATCTGGTAAATGTGCGTTTGATGGCTTCCATCCCTTTTGCCAGCCGTTACCGTCTGATCGATTTCATTTTGTCCAGCATGGCGCATTGCGACATTGATAATATTGCGGTTATGGTGAACAATAATTACCATTCCCTTATGGACCATCTCGGTTCCGGCCGTGAATGGGATCTGGTGCGCAAGAACGGCGGTCTGCATATTTTCCCGCCCTTCGTTGAAAAAGGCGTTAAGCCCTATGTGGGACGTGTGGGTGCGGTTGCCAGTATTTTAGGCTTCCTTAGAAGCCAGAAGGAAAAATACGTGGTGATGACCGATACCAACATTGTGGTGAATTTTGATTTCAATGCCATGATCGAGGCACATATCGAAAGCGGCGCGGATGTTACCATGGCTTATAATGAGCAGGAACTTCCGGAAAGCATGATGAAGAGTGAGGATAACGGTCTGGCTTATTATTATACATTGAGTATTGATAATGGCCGTGTTTCGCAGATTTATGTGAATTCCAAGAAGACAGGCATCCAGAATTTCTCCATGAATATGTTCGTGCTGGAGCGCGAGCTGCTCATCGAGCTGATCAATACGGCTTCTGTCCGCGGGCAGGTTTATTTTGAGCGAGATGTGCTTATGCCCCAGCTGAACAAGCTGAACATACAGGCATATAAATATGACGGATATGTGGCCCGAATCTGTGATATGAAGAGCTATTTTGAAGAGAATATGAAGCTTCTGGATGATCATAATCTGGATGCCCTGTTCTCCGCCGGACAGATCTACACGAAGATTCGTGACGACAATCCCACCAGATACATTGAGGGCGCAAAGGTTCAGAATGTCATGGTGGCTGACGGCTGTGTGATCGAAGGCGAAGTGGAGGACAGCATCCTGTTCCGTGGCGTCAGGGTGGCAAAGGGCGCTAAAGTCAAGAACTGTATCCTGATGCAGGATGCTGTGATCGAGGCAGGAGCGGATATCGAATACCTTGTTATGGATAAAGGTGTGAAAGTCACCGCCGGGAAATCCATGAAGGGAACAGATACCTTCCCTGTTTACATCGGAAAGAACCAGACGGTTTGATCCCTTGAGATACGATCGCCTGCAGCGCGTATGAAAATGCATACATAAGAAATTGATCCGAAGGCGCTCCGGTTTTTCCGGGGCGTTCTTTTTGGCTGTTGGAGAAGTTAAAGCATCAGAGAATGGGGGATTATGAATGATGTGCCTGATAAGTCGTGACGGCAGGAATGTTTAACGTATACCGTTTCCGTTCATACTGTCTGATATATGAAACAGACTCTTGAAATCTCTTTGTGAGACAGCAGGGAGATCACGGGAGGATGAATGGATGGAAACGGGGTGTTTTTATGGAATCAATTTGGAGAGAGACGGCGGAAATACCGGAGAGGAAGAAGGCCGAGGGTCTTTTGGAGCGGCAGATTGTGGTGATAGGTGCGGGAATGACGGGGATTCTCACAGCGTATCATTTACAGCGGATGGGAAAACAGGTGATTGTCCTGGAAGCAGGCAGGATTGCGGGAGGGCAGACCGGGAGAACGACAGCCAAGATCACAAGCCAGCATGGGCTTTTTTATCACCGGCTGATCCGCAATATAGGATTTGAGCAGGCGGGGCTTTATGCCAGGGCCAATCAGGAGGCGATCCGGGCTTATCAGGATATTGTGGCGGAGCATGGCATAGAATGTGATCTTCAGCGGCTGACGTCCTGTCTTTATTCCACGGAGAATGAGGAAGTGCTGAAACAGGAAGCGGAAGCGGCGACAGCACTGGGAATCGATGCTGCCATGGTGTCGGTTGGCGAACTGCCCTTTGCCACAAAGGGAGCGGTTTGCTTTCAGGATCAGGCGCAGTTCCATCCGTTAAAATTTATCCGCGCCATAGCGGAAGGGTTGGAAATCTATGAGAATACGCCGGTGAAAAAAGTGCATGGAAATTCTGTTTATTTTGAAGGTGGAATGGTGTCGGCGCAGGCGGTTATCTTTGCCACTCACTATCCTGTTATTGATTTTCCGGGAATGTATTTTATGCGTCAGCATCAGGAACGCAGCTATGTGCTGGCTTTATCGGGATGCGGGCAGTTAAAGGGTATGTATTACAGCGCGGACTCAGACGGGCTTTCATTCCGGAGCGCGGGAGATATCCTGCTTTTGGGAGGAAATTCTCACAGGACGGGTAAGAACACCCGGGGCGGCGCTTATGCCGGTCTTGAGGAGATTGCGCGTAAATATTATAAGAACTGTCAGGTGGTCGGCCGCTGGTCTGCCCAGGACTGTATGCCTCATGATGATATTCCCTTTGTGGGGAAGTATTTTTATTTTATGGAAGGCCGGACTGCAAAAGGGAACCAAACGGAAGAGCGCTTTCGGGGCGACAGTATGAGATATATGTGAACGATAAAGATGGACGATGCTACTGCAATATCTGATGATTGCACAAAGACGGACCGGCAGGCCGGAATACAGGAAACATGCGTGGAGGTCTGCATGGCGCAGCACAGCTGTAATGATGAAAAAGTCAGGGGCATGCAGACTGCCGGGTATGCGGCATGCCCTTACCAGCGCTCCATG
>JAIEKC010000211.1:0-5618 GCA_029064505.1 Acetatifactor sp. | reverse complement strand
TTCAGCTGTCTTTTAGTGACCGTGCGAGGATTATGCGGCCAGAGAGTGCACCGGCGAGGAATATGCGGCCAGAGAGTGCACCGGCGGGGAATGTGTGGCCAGGGAGAACGTTAACGAAGAATATATGTGTGATGAGCGTGCGGATAAGGAATGCGCCGAAGGAGAGTGCACCGGCGGGGCATGCGCGGACGGCAGGCGCGCATCTGAGAAATGTACCGGCGAACGGCATACGGGCGGTGTCACGGACAAATGCTGGCCGCCTGCTGTGACACAGGAGAAACAGGCGCTTCTGGACGTGATCAGACAGATCAGGGAGAAAGGGGAGGCAGAATACAGCTTCCGGATCAGAGCGTCCGTGCATATTAAGAATGAGAGCTTTCAGGCAGGACCTGTAAAAGTACATATTCCGGTTCCCGCAGAGAGCAGACAGCTTCGGAATATCCGGATCCTTGCCGCGTCCTCAGAAGAGTATGATCAGGCAGCTTCCGACAGTCCCCAGCGTGCGGTCTGCTTTCAGGAGGACATGCGGGAAAACCATGAATTCTGGGTGGAATATTCCTATGTAAACAAAGTGGATTATGTGGAGATGAAGCGGTCGGAGGTACAGCCTGCGGATCCGGAAGAATTTGCGGAAGATCTAAAAGAGCAGCTTCCCCACATCCGCTTTACGCCTTTTATGCATGCATTGGCGAAGAAGCTGACAGAGGGTCTGGAGAACCCTCTGGAGAAGGCGTGGAGCATATATGATCATATTACCACTCATGTGGAATACTCCTTTGTGAGAAGCTATTTTACCATTGAGAACCTGGCGGAATATGCGGCTGTCGGAGGTAAGGGAGACTGCGGGATCCAGGCGTTGATGTTTATCACATTATGCCGGATCGCGGGGGTTCCCGCCAGATGGCAGTCCGGACTGTATACCACGCCTTTTTCCGCGGGCTGTCATGACTGGGCGCAGGTTTATATTGCTCCTTACGGCTGGCGGTATGTGGACTGTTCCTTTGGGGGAAGCGCTCACAGGGAAGGGGATGAGGAGCGGAGGAGATTTTATTTCGGCAATCTGGATCCCTTCCGCATGGTGGCGAACTCCCGGTTCCAGCAGGAGTTTGATGTGCAAAAGAGGTTTCTTCGCGCCGACCCTTACGACAATCAGAGAGGCGAGGCGGAGTATGAGGACAGGGGATTGGATTTTGAAGATTTTACCTGGAAAGCGGAAATCCTTGCATGCACGGCTTGTTCGTGAGAATATGTCCAAAGAACTGTCCCGAAATAATTTCCCATATTCCTTGTCTTTTTCTCCGCCGGCACCGCCTGTCGATCAGTTACGTAGCCCGCTGTGCGCCTGATTGTCAAGTGGCACTGTCGAAGAAAAATACTGCGGAGTATCGGTAAGTTATTTTGTGGCAGTTCCTGAGTTATGGTTTACGGCAGATTGAGGTGTGATTATTCATGAAAACAAAAAGATTTTTTTCTATAGTGTTCCCGTTTCTGTTACTGGCTTTGTTTCTTCCCGTTTTTTACTGTGTCATTTTTATCGGTAATGATATGAATTATAATGCGGAACACAAAATAGATGTATTTTTCTCCAATACTTTGTTTTTCGTATTCGCAATAGTGGCATTCCTTGTGATCGGGGGGATATATTATCTGTTTGACAGGATACCGGTAAACAAATATACCGTGGCCGGAACGGTGTTCTTTTCACTGGCGGCCTGTATTTTGTTCTATTTTGTCAAGGTGGAGATATCCAGATCCATTGCCTTTTTTGGCGGCTGGGATTGTGGCATGGTGTCGAACTCGGCCTGCTGGTTTTTCGAGGGCAAAGGGTTGGGCTATGATGAGTATTATCAGATCTACAGCAATAATGTCCCCATCACGTGGCTCTTGTATGTTTTGTACCGGTTTTCCGTTTCGCTGAACAATTATGCATATGATCCGGAGTTTATCTGGATCCAGTTTCAGTGTATTATGTTTGCGGCAGCCATTTTTTTCTCGGTTATGACAGTGTTGGTCATCAGCAGGAAAACAGCTCCCGCAATATTGGATCTGCTGGTTTGCATTGTGCTGCTGGGGCTGTGTCCCTGGCAGGTTGTTCCGTATACCGATGCCGCTTCCATTGCATTCCCTGTGGTCACCGTTTTTCTATATGTCCTGTTCCGTCAGGCCAAGTCAGGCTTCCGGTATATATTCTGGCTGCTTTTGTCGTTTGTCGGAATGCTTGGGGGTATCCTGAAGGCCACTTGCCATATAGCGCTTATCGCGGTGGTGCTGACCGAGCTCATCTGGTTTTTGTCAGACCGGAAATGGGTGGTTGAAAAGATGATGGGACTGGTGCATCGCGGAATCATATTATGTCTCGGTATTTTTCTGGCATTGTGGTGCAGGAACGGTATATACAGGGAGCTGGATTATGTACCTGACTATGATATGCAGATGACATGGAGCAACTATTTCTATATGGGACTTAATGAGATTACCACAGGGGCAAGCAGTGCGGACGGCTATATCATTGCCCAGTCCTATATTGATTATCCCAGGGAATTCCGCCGGCAGATCGAACTGAATTACGCAAAAGACAGGATAATGAATGAGAAGGGCGGTATTCCCGGTACGCTGGATTTCTGGCTGAGAAAACAGGTGATGAATTTTAATGACGGTACCTTCAGTTGGTTTCAGGAAGGGGCGTTTCTTGCATCGGAATACAAACAGCTCGGGGACAGTCCCCATAAGGAAGATTTAAGGAACTTTTACTGGCTGGAGGGCGATGAGTATAAAACATTCTGTACTTACAGCCAGGGTATATGGGTTTTTGTAATGCTCGGCGTGATCCTTGAGGGTGTGGCTGTAGTGGTTACGGCACTCAGGCAAAAGGAAAAGGTGGAAGCCCTGTATCTGCGCATTGTGCAGATCCTTATTTTTATCGGTGTGTTTCTCTTTGTGATGCTGTTCGAAGGCAGGGCGCGGTATCTGCTGAACAATGTTCCTGTATTTGTCACGATGGCGGCATTCGGATACAGTGAGGCTGTCAGGGAATTTGACAATTACCTTAAAAAGGCAGCGGGCCGGCTGAAACGCAGCCGCACCACGGATCATGTGATTCTGCAGTAACAGAAAAAAACTTGATTTTCTCGCAGAATACAGTATACTACCTGACTTCCGACGTTTTTCTCAAAACCTAGTACTCTGAGAGCTGTATTGAGTGGCTGTTGGGATTTTCTTGTTTATGATTTTTTGGTCTTTAAGCGGTGTATGGAAATTAATTTCCATACACCATACTTTCGAACACTATCCTTCCCATCGCTTTAATACATCCTGTACATGTCCTGTGGAGCATTGCAGTGCCCCTGCAATCCCTCTCAGTGTCATTCTGCTATTGTGTAGTTCCAGGATCGTCCTGTCCGTATTTTCCGGATATACCTTTTTCCGCCCGGCACATCTCGGATTGCGGGAACTGCGGATGTCCTCCCCGCCTGTATTGTTTCTGTATCTTTCGCTGATCCCTTCCAGCAGCTCCCCGAGTTCCAGGCCATAACACCTGACGTACATTACAGCAAGCTGATACAGCTCCAGGAGATCCTGCCTGTTCATTTCCACTGTCATAACTGTTTACTCCTTTGAAAACGCTCTTATTGCCTGGTCAGGCCGCATTTGCTTCAACGCTTTTGAATGCAGCAGCCTGTTTCCCTTCATCCCTGCGGGGCATGGATATGCCTGGCCCGCTCAGGGATCAAGCAGCATACAGTTGCTGAAAAGGTTATCCATTTCCTCTTCCGATAAAAACAATGCATCCAGATTGGATAATCCGGTAACCTCTCTGACTTTTTCGTTCACAGCCTGATCCCTGGAAAGGTTGATGTAGGAGCCATCCCCCTTACTCACGATCCTGAAGTCACGCATGAAATGGATCAGGTCATAGGAATTGATCTTGTTTTTAAAGACTTTGATCTCCAGTACCCTTAAAAGGAACAGGCTGAGGTAGCAGACCAGGAAATGCCCATAGATCGTTTCTTTTTTCTGCACATAGACTGGGCGTGTATCCAGATAAGACTTCGTGATCCGGAAGGATTCCTCGATCTTCCACAAACCGTGGTATGTATGATAAATCTGGAGCGGATCCATATCCAGCTCCGATGTGACCAGAAGGTTGTAGCCCGCATATTTCAGGTCTTCATCGATCTTATCCTGGTCGATCTCGATAAGGGGATTTATTTTCTTCCCGTTTTTGTCTTTATTGGTTACCCTGATATATTTTATGGAATCCCCCAAATCTTCCCGTGCCATCTTTTTGCAGGTAGTATAGCCCAGGGCTTTGTCTGCCATTTTCATGATCTCTGCCTTCTGTTTTTTGGCAAGGGCCGGATTGTAAGAAACGATCCGTTTTTCGGTTACCGAAAAAGTAGTGGCGGCCTCTTTTCCTGTTTCAGGATCCCTCTCTCTGAACTGGTAAGAAAATGTGTCCACACAGGACTTTAAACGGAACAGGAGCCGGCCTTTTTCATCCGTGTAATCCTTAAATATATTTGCGTCATTTTCCAATAAGAGCCATTTTTTCTCTATCCCGCTCAGATTTTTCCCATGTATGGATTTTGAGAAAATATAGCCGTCATCTGCCTCTTTGACGGCAGCATAGATGTTCCTGGCACAGTTAAGCCCCTTATCTGCAACCTGTACGGTTTTTCCCGGGACCTTGTAGCGCTGCTTCATTTCGTCAATGGACCTTCTGATATAAGGCTTCTCTGACTGGTTCCCCGGATACATCTGCATGGCCAGAGGGACAAGGTCTGCGTCCAGAAGGAGGGCCTGTCCGATGATCGGATCATGCCTGTTCTCCTTGGAAGGGCCTTTCTGCCTGTCTTCGGCTGGCAGATCGATTTCAAAGTAATAATTGGTGCAGTCAAAAAAGACGCTGCTGAAATCCCTGTTATAATGCTGCTCATAGCAGTGGTTAAAGAGTTCAATGTATTTTTTGTAAGATGCCCCGATAAAGGCGCAGCCGTCATAAACCTGGTCTTCTGAAATGGGCACACTGTTATAGAGATGCGGGAAGACAGAGGCCGCCGTTTTGGACTTTGAGCATGGGGCGATCACCCTGGCATAGATCAGCTGGGCCAGCATATCATAAACGCTGAACTGGAAACGCATCCGGGATGCCAGGATATCGATCGTTTCTTTCACATTCAATTCAGTCATAAGGGAGTGGAGGAGGAAATGGCCGGCATTCTTTTCAACGATGGAAGAAAAGGCGCGGGGCCTTGATCCTTCAGCAAGGAATGCTGCCCGCTCTTCATTTTTCTTTGCAACAAAGTTTTTATAATAAGCGACAGGATCCGGGAGCTCATCTGAAATAAGCTCTTCTGCATAGCCAAAAGCCATGACGCTTTTTGTGCGGGATTCTTTCTTTTCTTTATCCCAATAGGAATCATACATCTGCAGATAGGTTCCCTTTTTCTTTTTTTCCTGCCTTAAAAAATATGCCATGACCAGCCCTCCTGAAAAGTACCATGAAGTACCATTATTATACCAAATGGAGGAAATTTTTACAATAAAAAAAGCCCTGAACGGGCAATAAATTTTCCAGTAAATATGGGCTTATCAGGAGTGATAAGGGAAACGAGAAG
>JAIEKC010000210.1:0-13243 GCA_029064505.1 Acetatifactor sp. | reverse complement strand
ATCTTATAACGCGGCATCTGCCCGATGTTGTTCTCCAATGAACTTTTCATGTGCAGAACAGATGCCGCCTGGAAAAGGAGGAATCAAAATGAACATTAACGGGATCGGTGTGCCGGACTATACCGTTCCATGGGAGAAGAGAAAGGCACAGCGAAGTATTGCGGGAACAGATTTCTCAAGCCAGATGGCTGAGATAAATGGGCCAGATACTGTCATCAGGGCTTCTGACCGGGTCAACGGGAGTAAAGCCATATCCGATGCGGCTTTCAGACGCGACGCTTATGTAAGCGATACATCCGGTATCCACACCATTGGCCTGTATTCAAAGGAAAGTATATCTGCACCACAGGAATCGGATCCGTCTGCGGAAACAGATAGTGAGATCATTGTGAAACCGGACGGTTCGAGGGTTCTGATGATCACTGTGGATATGGGAGGAACTCAGGCTGTCATGAGCCTGCAGATCTCTGAACCCACGGATTTGCAGAATGATATTTCGAAGCAGAACAACGACGGCTCGACAGCACTCGCTGACGGAGCTGTATTGATATCGGAAGAAATCTCAGATCTTACCAGTGAAGAATAGTCCCGCGAAGAATAACAGCATATATTCGGAAACTGTATTCCTGTATCTCTACATAGAAGGGGATTGGATGCAGATAAATATACCCAGAGTGGTCAACAGCAGCGGCGTTGAGAAAAGCGACACACCCCTCGGCATCTACCAGGAGCAGGAAGCATATCGCTTTATCAGCCTGCTTCCCCTGTATAAAAGCTATTGCAAAATCCCGGTAAAACAGTAAACTCCCTTGCAGCCGGCCACGTCACCTCGCATGAAAGTCTGGAGGTTTATGAACCATAGCAATGGTATCATTTCCGTTGTATGAGGCGTGCCGCAGCACGCAGGCAGGGGTCAGTGTGAGAAGAATTTCCAATTGCCTTTGGCAATTTCCGCTCACAGCCAAAAGCCTGATTCTCAGGCTCAGCTGTTTCGCGGAGAAATGCCCAAAACCGGGCACTCTCATCAAAATTTGCGATTCCGCGGAGCGGAATCATGGGGGGATAAGGATGAAAAATTCATCAGCTACGAAAATAACCATTGGATTGCTGCTTGTAGCTCCCGCATTCCTTTTAATGAGACATTTCCATGATCCGACACTATTTGTTGTTGGTGCTCTTGCGATGGCTGCAGGCGCGTTGTTTCTCATACTGGGGAGTCGGCAGATGACACCTAAACGTCCCGAACTGAAGGATTTTCCTGATGAAGTGGTGATCAACGGAGTTCATTATCCCAAATCCGCATTTAAACGTGTCAACGTATTTGTCCAGGGCAGGGAGACAGTATTTGCCATTAAGGAGCTGCGGCAGATCACAGGGATCAGTTTGGAGGAAGCAAAAGAAGTCGTAAACAATTGGGATCAATATTATAACTCCTGAACGTGGAAACTGTATTTGTGAATATTTCTGTTTGTTACCTGCAAATTTGCCAAAGCATGAAGATATGATAATGAAAAAAGCATTGCCGATTGGTGTGGATAATTTCGCGAAATTGATCACAGAAAGTTATTGTTATATTGACAAAACCATATTGATCAAAGAACTGTTGAATTCAAAAGGAGAAGTGAACCTGTTTACCCGTCCCAGACGTTTCGGTAAAACATTAAATCTCAGTATGCTCCGATACTTTTTCGAAGATACCCGCAACGAGGAACAAAATGCCCGTAACCGGGAACTTTTCCAGGACTTGAAAATCATGGATGCCGGGGAAGAGTATGTGCGGCAGATGGGAATGTATCCGGTAATCAAGTGCCTTTATCAGGCCACCGAAAAAAGGCCATCATATTGATAGACGAATATGATATTCCATTGGAAAACGCATATTTCAAAAGTTTTTATGCTGAAATGGTTGACTTTATAAAGGAAATGATCGCCAAAGCAGACCGGGAAACAAAGGGGCAGATTGAGACGCTCCTTGGCGGCGGAACTCTGGATATACAGGTACATGAAGAGATCACCTATGAGGATATGCACAGCAACGGTGAAAACCTGTGGAATTTCCTTTATTTCACTGGGTATCTGACAAAAAAAGGCGAATACTTTAAAGAATCCCCCGTTTTCCTGCAGGTACGGATTCCCAATACGGAAGTAAAGACGATCTACCAGAATACCATTTTAGGATGGTTTCGCAAAAAACTGGAAAAGCAGGATTTCCGGGACTTATACCAGGCAATGGAAGAAGGAAATGCGGAAAAGGTAAGAGACACCCTGAACGAACAGCTTTTCTCCACCATCAGCTTTTATGGCAGTGCGGAAAATCTCTATCACGGATTTCTCACCGGGATCCTGAGCCAGAGTGAAAATTACCTGGTGAAATCCAACCGGGAATCGGGCAGCGGGCGCTCGGATATTATGGTGAAAAGCCCTTCCCTGCGGGGCAGGTCGTTTATTCTGGAACTAAAAGTTTCAGAGAACATTGACGCTCTGGATGCAGATGCAGAAAAGGCATTACAACAGATATACGATAAAAAATACATGGATGAACTGCGCACGGAGGGCTACCGGAAAATTGACTGTTATGGTATATCCTTTTACCGAAAGGACTGCGAAGTCCGGTTTGGAAAGGGGATATGTTAACCTTTCTGTTTTTGGGAGGCAGTCCGAAAGATCCTGCTGTTCAGAGTCAGTGCTGTGCCCGGCTCTGAACAGCTTTTTTATTACACCGGATCAAAGAATGTTATATTTTACCTCATATGCCTCCCATGGCGCCGGTATTTCCAGTTTTCGGATCATATCCTCCAGAACGTGTTCCGGAATATAACGGGCTCTCTTCCTGTTTCTGGCAAACAGCTCCTGACAGGGCACTTCCAGATACTGAATGTGTACCCGGGCTCCGTACCCGGCGAAAAGGCTCACCAGCTTCTGCCTGGTATCCCCAATGATATTCGTGGCATTCCAGATAAAGGGTTCCTTTTTCCGCAGATGATTCCTGGCCTGCTCCGTTGCTGCCTGAACCACCTTTCCGGAGCCTTTCGCAGGCGACACTCCCATCCGTTCTCGGATCTCATCAAGGGAAATCACAGGCATACCCATGCCGCTTTTCTCAATCCAACTGTCTTTCCCGGCCAGGGGAAGCCCTGACATTAAGATGACATCAAATTCCGTGTCGTCATACAATTTCGCCTCCTGCCACAATCCTTCCTTATGAAAATACTGATATCTTGTATATGGGTTGGCAAACGCATATGGCTTCTCCCAGACACCGTATTCCTTCGCGCAATCAGCAAACAATTCCACATTTTCTTCCATTTTGCCGGGGTTCTTTTCAATCCGTCCCTGTACATCCGCCTTTGAAAGCAGGTACAGAAGCCGTAGCGGAATGTTCTCCGCCGCTTTCAGAAGATCAAACTCCGGTCTTTTCTTCTTCCAGAACCATACAGGCAGTCCATGATACCGGATCAGCTTAGCCACAGTTTCTCTCTGATAAAAGGTCAGATTAAATCGATCCGCCTCCCTGTAAACCCTCCTGCGAAACTCCTTTTCCCCGATCATGGTGTGCTTTGGCGATATCCACTCTCCGTCCACCTGCTTCGTACAGGCCGCTTTCCCAATATCATGAAATGCCGCCGCCAGGAACAAAAGCTCCTGCTCTTCTTCTTTCAACTCCCGCCACCCGGAAAGCTCCGACAGTTTCTCACACACCATTTCCGTATGGCGGTATACATCCCCCTCCCCGTGATATTCCGGGTTCTGGGGAATATCTTTTAGCGCAGGCAATCCCGGACAATGGCCCGCAAGCCAATCCAGGGAAAAATTGTTAACTCGAATTTCTTCCAGTATTTTCTGTCCCATTGCTATCCCCTCCTTTTTCCTTCATATACTCTCGGAATCTCCATCTCCCTTTTTCCGGAGCATTTTCAAACACGCTCTAAGGCTTTACGAAGACTACTTTTGCTGATTCCCCCACTTTTCCAACCACATTCCTTTCAGAAGCCGGGTTCTGTCTGTCATGACATCGAGAGCTTTTTTCAATATAGTCTCCCGGAATCTCCGAACTGCTTTCCCATAGGACTTTTCAATACCATTTTTACTGATTCACCATTTTATGCCTACTATTTAACAAAGCCCTGCTTTCGCTTATTCAGATTCCGAGAATATATTTCCATTTCCGTTACGCCGTCAGTATATCAATCCCGTCCGCCAGGCAGTTCGGCACGATCGGCCGGTTGACCCAATGGCTCTCCGAGTCAAGGATGGTATTGAGAAAAGAACCTCTCACAAATTTCAGGCGGTCCGTTACATAATCACCGTCTTCCACCTTGATATAAATCCCTTCCATTATCCCCGTCAAGTCCGTCTGTCGGACGGCCAGTTCGGGATCCACCCTGCTCTTCCGACACTGCGCACGAAAGCTTTGCTCCGGCTCTTCGGAAATAAACAGGCTGGGACCTATCCACCTTTTCACCTCGCCCAATGTCTCGTAATATCCCTCCGCCAACACGCGGACGGATTGTATGAAAGGAGCTTCCCTCAGAAATTCCCTGCGTTTACGGGTAGAAAAGAAACGCTCCTCCTGTTTGTCAAAGATATCAAACTCCATAAAATAATGCGGCAGTCTGTCGTAAAATACGGTGTGTTTCGCATACAGCCATTCTCCGTACATAACATACCGGTCTTCCAGCAGCCGGCACAATCTGTCTTCAAAGCAGCCCGCCCAAAGCTTAAACAGGTCAAACTGCCGTTCCCCGTACCCGCCGTTTAAAAAGTGCCCGCGGCTCTGAAGATACATTTTCCCATCCCCGCCAAAGCTGATACCGCAGTTTGCGCCGTCCACTTTCTCTTCAAGGACTAAGTACTTACCTCTTATTTCATCTGCCTTTACACATTTCAGGTCTTCATCACCCAACTGTTCCCTGGAACCTTCCAGATGTCTTGTTCTCGGATATTTATAAATCTGTTCCATAATAACTCCTTCCTGTTCAATTGCTGCCTGCAGTAATTAGTTCCGCATCCGCCAGGCCAATGCTTCTGTCAAAAACCGCTTCCGCTATGCCGCGTCTGTAAACGATCAGGCAGGTACATTATGCCAATGCGCAAGTACTGTTTTGGGCAGCAAAAAAGCTGTGAAGGAATATCTTTCACAGCGTACACAAAAAAAACAATATCGCTCCCACCGGCAGACATCTGCCGGTCAGCGGTACATCATTCTCTTTTTTGTCCGGAGTAACTCCATGCTGTTCCGATATTCCAACTTGCATCAAAAAGATACACAAAACAGACAGATCAGAAAATCACTGAACTGCTGCATTTTATCTGTATACATTTGTTGGAATAAAGCATTACATGGGGAACCTCCTGTCATAATCTGAAACCATTTACTGTTTTCTACTATAGCATCCGATAAACGCTTTGTCAACGCCGATCTGACTGCGTGTTTACCTTGATCCTGATTGCGGCAAATACATATTAAACTGTAACGATTTCAAATCAGGTATGCTATGAATTTCTGGAATGCCTTGATTGCTCGGGCTCTTTGAAGATTGGCATACCTGACAAAAAACGTTACATTTTAAATATTTAAAGCCATATTCCACGCTTCCGTAAGTTCTTTTATGGACTGATAACGGTCCTTTCTGTCCTCACTGACAGCCTTTACCGCAACATGAAAAGCTGCGTCTCCAAGCTGCCATGTATCACGGGTACGATTGTAATTTCCGAACAGAGCAAAGGCTGTTGCGCCGGCAGTATAAACATTGGTTATCTCATCAATGTCCGCATTCAGCTGATATTCCTCAGGAGCCTGAAAACGGGAACTGCCCCACATTCTGCCCATGTCGTTTACACACGGCTGCTTTCTGAAAAAGTCAATATCACAGATTGTTGTGCGGCGCTTCTCAAAGTCATACAGAATGCTGCTGTCATAAAAATCAATGGCAACATATCCGTTTGATGTGACATGATCCAGAAAATCCAGCACATCATGGAAGACATTACATTTTTCTTCCACAGGCAGCTGCATAAATCTGCGATGTCCGGCAGGGTAATTTCTGCCCATGCAATCGCCGTCAGCCCATCGGAAGATCATTGCAAATCCTCCGCCGATGTCCTCCGCTTTGACCAAATCAATGAGGCTTTGATGTCTTAAATTCTCATATACGGGCAAAGTTAATCTTAAACGTGCTACAGCATCCTCTGCCGTTCCGTCATATGCTTCTGTGGAAGCGCCCGCAAATTTCACAAAAAATTTCTCGCCGTCCTTTTCCGTTCCGAAGCAGATATTTCCCGAATCCTGATCATCAAACACTTTAAATACTTTTCCGTATCGGCTTATGAAAGTAAAGTCAAAGGACGCTTTCATTTTATACGGTAACCCGTCAATATACTGCAGGTAATAGCCTTTAAAATACCAGGTCGGGACAGGGTTTTGCATATTGTCATACCACCCAAGGACATCCTTTGCCTGTTTTAACATCGTATCTATCTCCTTATCGCCAAAAGGAATTGCCCAGGGGATGGATGACAGTGTATTACTGCTGATATAAAGCGCAAGAAGCTTCCAGAATTCAATCGGCACCTCCCCGTCAAAATATCCGTTGACGATGCCGGAAGCAAAAATCGGAGCCGCCTGAGCGCTCCACACGATACGATTAAATTCCTCCCACGGGTCTCCGAAGTCATAGCGGTCGAAATCAATTATAACAATCTTACCGTTTTCAATCATCATATTGCCGATATGGAAATCACCATGCTGGAAAACCTGCGGCCTGTCCGCAAGCAAAGACCGATTTGCATTTATGTAATCAATGATCTTGTCAGCGCCGTCAAATCGGATCGGACACTCACTGTACATTTTGATCTTTCTGTCCATTTTCGCACCGAATCGGGCTTCCCAGTCCGGCTGACCTTCGGGAGCAGGGATGGAGTGGATCTGCTTCAGGATCCTGCCCGCTTCAAGGCCGAGCGCATACTGCTCGGAGTCAGCCAGATACGGCACAACCTCCTCCGCATCCTTACCATCGATCCAGGTCTGCAATATATAGACACCCTCATCACATCTGCCTATTTCAACGGACCTGCACATAGGAATTCCGAGATCCGCAACCTTCTGCTGCATACGGAACATATCCCAACGGCTTGCGCTTTTGGCTTCGGGCGTGATCCTTAACAGATATTTCGTTCCGTCAGCGGTCGTCACGCAGTATTTCTTATCACAGGACCAGCCTTTATCAACAGGTTCTTTAGAAATAAACTTTAATTCTGACATCTCTATTCTCCCTTTAATACATGATAGCCTCTCGGAGACTCCCTTGCGCCCGTCTTTGCGGTGCCGCAAGATCAGAAACAAAAAAATTTTTAGAGTCTATATATGTTGTCTGTCTGAAGGCTTCCGACGAGCCTGTCTGCACCAACAGGTTCCAGGCCCCATCACGTTCCAAACGGGCAGGCCGCCATACAAAGACCGCAGGCATTTTTTCTTCCATGCGCTTTAATATATAGACTCCTTTTTTCGTTGCATAACCTGTAATCTATTATTTCACTTCTTAATGACCTGATATTCCATTGTACATCATGCAGTGCCTTATAGGGACAGGCATCAACACATTTTCTGCAGCTCTCAGGACAATGGCTGTTTAAGATCCTGTCACCGCAGACAAATTGTTCATTTATTAAAACTGCAGATAATCTTACTCTTGGCCCGTATTTTTCTGTTATAACAACATCATTTTTACCGATCCAGCCTAAACCGGCATTTACTGCGGCAAACTTGAAGGAAAAAGGAGCTGTCAGATCTGTCTCGTTATTTTGTGCCAAAGGTGGAATATGGTATTTTATTTCGTGTTCTTCAAGAACTGTTTTCAGTTGTGTTAAAATTTTCTCCACTGTCTTTTTGGCATCTTGAAGACCCTTCTCAAACCTTTCTTCAGAATATGTTTCGATCGTAAGCTGTTCCCCGTGAGGAACTGCAAATACCAAAGCAGATTTATAAACGCCTGCATATGCGCTGTACGCAATATCTGTAAATCCATAAATAACATCGGGATATTCCAAAAACAAATTGCGGATATTCTCTTCAACCATGTGAACTTCCTCTCCAAAAAACACCCTCGAACTGTCAACTTCTTCGGCATACACATTATAGCACGCATATACAGGCTTTTCCATAAAATCCTGTCCCGCAGCGAAGTCACCTGTTAAAACCACAAGGCATTTCATGCTTTCCTGCCCGAAATGCCGGGAGTCTGTTTTAATCATGCTGCTCCCGGTATTTCTCTGCAAGTTCACTCAATTTTTCCACAATATCAGGATTCCAGTGTATGATCGAGGTGAGCCGGTCACAGGGGAACTGGTCGCATATACCGCAAAACTGTACATTATGGCTCCGTGCGCACGTATGTACTTTACATCTGCCGCTTTCTGCCCATTCCGGCACATAGCCGTCCGCTTCAATACAGCCTTTACATATTCCCTCCAATTTCTTCCTGCAGCCGACACAGCATTCTCCGCAGGCGGTTATTGCAGTAAAATCTATCTTCTGTTCCATTCCGTTTCACCTCCCACGATGTATTTCTAAATCAGGGCATCACGACTTCTATAAGATTGCGTTGGCTGCTATAAAAGCAAGCCCTGTAGAATAGCAAATACATATGGAAACAAGCCATAAATTATATTACAATAAACATATCTGATCACTTTCCTGCACAAATTGAAGGAGGTGAAAAGATATGCTTACAAACGAAAAAGAATATAATGGCAATTTGTTTGATCAATTGTCCATTCTGGAACGTATTGAAGCTGTGACGGATGACGAAAAAGCATTAAAACAAATAGCCATAGAGCGGAGACAGATTGAAAGAAAGCCGTATCAGTCACCACCGCTTGTTCTTCCATTCACCGGACTTTTCCCTGCGGGCTGCAGCCTGTACAGCTCATGGGCATTCCTCCATGTGATCTGCCGTACCTCCTCCTCGGTAATTCCCTTGATCTGAGCCAGGACTTCGACTATATAAGGAATAAGTATGGAACAGTTTCTCCTTCCACGGTAAGGCGCCGGAGCCAGATAGGGGCAGTCCGTCTCCAGCACAATGCTCTCCATGGGGACATACTCCGCCACTTCCACAAGCTTTTTCGCATTTTTGAAAGTCAACACACCGCCGATGCCGATATAAAATCCCATATCAAGAAAGATTTTCGCCGTCTCCTTCGTATACGAAAAGCAGTGGATCACACCGCCGATCTCCCCGCATTTTTCAGCAGTCATGATATCTACCGTATCCTTTGCCGCATCCCTGGAATGGATCACCACCGGTTTCCCGCATTCCCTGGCCAGGTTCAGCTGCCGCAGAAACCATTTCTTCTGGATACTGCGCTCCGACTTATCCCAGTAATAGTCCAGTCCGATCTCTCCCACAGCCACACATTTCTCATATTGGCACTGCTTCCGAAGCCAGTCGAAGGACTCCTCCGTAAGCTCCGCCGTATCGCCGGGATGTATCCCCAGAGCACAATATATATAATCGTATTGTTCCGCCAATGCCCTTGTGGTCTTGCAGGTGGAAAAGCTTGCTCCTATATTCACCACTTTCGCAATGCCCTCTGTGGGCAGTGCCCGCAGCATTTCCTCCCTGTCTTCGTCAAATGCCTCATTATCATAATGGGCGTGGGTATCAAATATTTCTGTCATATGCTTCTCCATTCGAATCAGATATACTCCCGTAATCTCCGCCTCTCTTCTACGAAAGTCTGGCGGGTATCACTTTTGCCGTTTTTCCGGCCGCAATCCTTTCAGAGCCGGATCCTGTCTGTCAGGATTCCGAGAGCTTATTCAGCTCTCTACAAAATGTCACAGGCGCCTTGCAGACTGAAGATCATTCCTGCGCATTTGATCGAAAATGAATTCGCTACGGTCTGCCGTTCACAGGTTCCCCATAATACACCCTGCTCTCCTCCAGCACCTTGAACCGCCCATCCTCCAGGGAAAGAATGGACACTGCACAGTTGGGCAGACTGATCCGCCAGAAGTCTTTTAAAGGTGTTCCCATAATGGAATTCAGAAGGCTCCTGTTAAAAGCGCCGTGAGCCACCATCAATATAGTCTCACAGCTGCCCTCCAGAGGCAATATCTTCTCCTGTAAAAAACTGCGCCCTCTCTCCGCCACCTGTGCAAAGGATTCCGCTCCCTTCGGCGGGAGATAGCTTTCCGGATTACAGAAGAAGTCATGCAGGGGATCCTCCAGATTCTGTTTTGCCGCATCAAAGCAGATTCCCTCATTTGCCCCGAAATGAATCTCTTTCAGCCTTATGTCCCTGTAAAGCGGTGTTTCCCTGTCTCTGAGAATGATCCCGGCTGTCTCCGCCGCCCTTCCCAGAGGAGAACAAAATGCCATGTCAAAAGGCACGTCCGCCAGCGCCTCGGCTGTTTTAACCGCCAGCTCTATCCCGTATTCATTTAAGGGAATATCGCTCTGGCCCTGCAGCCGCCTTGCCTTATTCCAGTCCGTCTCTCCGTGTCTCATCAGGTAAATCAGCATTTCCTTCTCCTCAGTTACTTCTCTCATGCCCGTCTGCATTTATCATCCTATATATTACCATATGACAAAGATTTACTCAATACAGTGTCTCTATTGTCCCCATTCAGGAAAAGTACGTGGAGTTCCTTACTGTTCTCATCCTGCTTTGCTTTCTGAAAACGGACAGCTGTCCATTACGGATAGCTGCCCGGTGACCTGAACGTATCATTTTGTTAAAACATGTCTGCAATACTTTGTTGCACCGCACTTTGGACAATGCAGTTTACGCTTTGTAAAAGTATGCGGTCCCATAATATATTCCCGCATTTCAGGGACAAAGCGTTCATGACATTCCGGGCATTCAAATGCCCCTGCGTCCCTGTCCAGAATACAGGCGACAGTGATACCTGCAATGATGATAAATATCCCGATACCCATTAAGATAAATCGCAGCCATATTTCCATACTGAACGCGCCGCTTATAACGAACAAGGGGACTGCCGCCACGATCACAAGTACTGCAACTGTTGCGGACAACAGTATTTTCTTCTTACTTTCCTGGGCTTCCTTTACTAAATTCACCATATTTTCCTCCGCTTTCTTCCGATATTCCTCCTCGGATACTCTTTCTCCGGCCAAAAGTTCATTCACGGATATATCCAGTTCCTCACACAATGGAAGCAAAAATGAAACCTCCGGGAAACCATTTCCACATTCCCATTTGGAAACCGTCTTGTCACTGATCCCAAGGATATCCGCCAGTTGTCTTTGCGTATAGCCTTTCCTTTTTCTTTCTTTGGCTATAAACCTGCCGATTTTTATTTGATCCATAGAATCCTCCTTTCATGTTTCATTATAATTTTTTCTGTTTTATTGCACACCCATACAACGTAGAATATGTCGAATCCATGCAGATTCTACGCTCCGCAGAGTTTAAAGACACCCCTCTGTCGTTCTGATATCATAACCATTATCTCTTAAGATCCGCCCGTTGCCGACCGTCTGCTTTTTCATAATTAAAAACTGCCGCCATGGTGCATTCATTACCGGCGGCAGTATACTTTTAGCAACACGCGGAACGTCTGTCGATCAAATCTGCGTGCAACCGGCGGAAAATCCGGCCGCAAAGGCAAATGCAGGGGAGATTCCGGGATTCTGACAACTAAGAATGAATACATCTCTGCCGGAATCAACCACAGGATAATTTCACACATACTGTGCTATGAAATCCTCCAGGGAAGGAATCTCTTCCTCTTTCCAATAATACTTTCCATCGCCGGTTCTGTTCAGAAGGTGCCTGTTGTACATTTCCCTGCGCAATGTTGCCGGATCACCGAAAGTTGTCCATTTATTCAGAAGATCATTCATTTCAGATTCCGTGTACTGTCTGCCGGCTTCTATCTTAGCCGCCAGATAATAATATACCATAAGCTTCTTCTTATATTTCGCAGGCAAGACTGTAAGCTGCATGTTCTCATTCATAAATGCCTGAATCTCCTGTATCCTGTTTTCCATTTTTTCCTCCCATTCTGCCGCATATGCGGCACTTATGTCAGCTGCCGTATTCATCTGTTGCCAAATACAGATCATCGTTTTATCCAACCCTGAAACGTTATATATTTCTCCCATGTTTCACTTACCGCACAGGAGGAAACATGTCTCCATCAGTTTACCACATTTTACAGATTGTGTGCGAAGTATTTTTGTTAAAGTCACAATGCCTCACTCAAAGCCTTCTCTGCCCTGACTTCCTCAATACATACCATCTTTACCAACAGCCACGCCCGTTCTTCCTCCGTCATCTGGGCGATCTTTTCTGCCGTCCGGGAATCCTTCAGATTATTGATGATACTTTCCAGGCATTCCCCTTTATACCTGGCAGCATCCATGGCTTCCTGCCAGGCACGGCGCTTCTTCTCCAGCATTTCAGGCAATGGGACTTTCCCCTTTTTCCGTCAATGACCAGTTTGATCTCATCCAGGGAAAATCCCAACGCCTTTCATTCCAACAGCGCATTTAACTGCTGTACCTGTTCTGCCGAATAGTAACGATACCCGTTCTCCGCATCTACTTTTACCGGCTTGATGATTACCTTCTTTTCATATAAGCGCATGGCCTTTCTGGAAATCCCGAAAAAGTCCGCCATTTCTCCGATCAGCATGAGATTATTTTTCATAAACATCCTCCATTTGATTGTCTCTCAACCGGATCAAAATCCCTTATGGCGACCCTCCAGAGCTTTGCAAAGCCTGTCATCCATAAGTGTAGACTATACCCCAGGGACAAGGTCAATACAACTCTCTCGAATTTTAATGCAAAAATATTAAAACCTCTCGCAAAACAAGGTTCGCAGACAGTAATGGCAAACATATACAGCACCCCATTCCACCCGGTTCTGATATACCTTAAACCCTTGACTGACAATGCAGAAGAAGAGTATACTTTAATAGATATACATTAACATCAGAGCACCGCTTCCCGGACATATATTGTCGGTGGATACGGAAGGGACAGGGATGCAGCTGTATCGCTTGTATGCGTACAGAATTCTGGTGGGAAGGGGGGATACGACGCAATGTCGTGGCATTGTGAAATATGTTGAAATACTGACACCGGTAAAACAAAAAGCATAGGAGAACAAGAATGAAAAAGAACCTGGCAAAATCATTTAGGGGGGGCGCCGGAATCCTTCTGGCAGGGCTGCTGGCCATTACCTCCCTGAACATGCAGCCTGTAAG
>JAIEKC010000021.1:0-1727 GCA_029064505.1 Acetatifactor sp. | reverse complement strand
GCCAATTCCAACACCCACAAGATGTACGCACCACAAGCTCATAAGCGCATATATCTTGTATTCATACACTAAAAAATAATTTGAATTTTTTCTTTTTGGAAATCGTAGTAATAAAGACTGTCCGACAGCACCTCCTCCGGTGCCACCTGCGTTCTGTTGACCTCAGCAATCATATCCTTTAATTGTTGCGGTGTTTCCATTCCCTGATCTGTCAGGAGGATCACCTCATGGATCGAACTGGGTAGAATATAGAAGCTTTTCTTTTCCTTTTCCGCCAATCGCTTCAGCAGTCCCGGATATAATATACAGGACGCTCCCTGTGCCCGCTGTTCATTGCTCAGTACCCACAACGGATTTTCTGTAAAGAAGCTCTCGCCTTCCTCCACATCCGGTATTTCCGCCAGATACTCTTCCTCCGTCATCATCTCTCTGAGCACCTGTTCCATGGAATTACAGTTCCACGGGAACAGTACCGGCGTATTTTTCTGAGCCAATTCCAGCAGTTCCTTTACCGTGGTATTCCACAGCTCCATATGAGAGTTGTGGATCAGGATGGCACCCTCTCCCAGCGAATCTCCCCTGTAAGCGTAGAAGAAGCATATCGCAAGATCGAGGAACGGAATATGCGGAATATCTTTCAGCAGCTCTTCGTTTTTCTTCTGTCGGATCAGGCGATAGCATATACGCCCCGATACTTCCTTAAAATACCTGAAAAAGTCCATGTCCACGCTTGTCTTAGGGAGGTCTTCGCGATAAATGCTCAAAAGTCTTCTCACTATCTCCGCAAGGGAAGTTCCTGATTCATACGCCTCCCAGAAAGGTTCCAGATAGAGCGTCGGGATCACATTGCGGTCATCTGTCAATATCAGCAGCCCATGGAGCACAACGCCATTATTTTTCTGCACCTTCCGGACCTCTACCTTATACGCTTCTCCCAGCTTTTTCTCCACTGCGTCACGTACCTTCCCTGCAAACATATTTATTTCCATATTTTATCCTCTTTTCTGCACGGCTTTTTACTCATAACAGGCTTGCGGACGCCGCACCGACACAAACCTGCGGATGGGAAACTTCACGCAAAATGCGCAAAAAAGGCAAGGACACCTCAACGAAGTATCTTTGCCTTACAAGTCTTGATAAATAGGAAAATATGCAGCTGATTTATACTCTGGACAGATACTCACCCGTTCTGGTATCTATCTTGATCTTGTCCCCCTGCTCCACGAACAGAGGTACTGCAACCTGTGCACCTGTCTCTACAATGGCAGGCTTATTAGCGCCGGTAGCGGTATCGCCCTTGAAACCGGGTTCCGTCTCTGTGATCTCCAGCTCCACAAAGAGAGGAGGCTCCACAGAAAACACACTGCCGTTGTGGGAGCAAACCTTACACATCTCATTCTCTTTCACAAATTTCAGTGCATCGCCCACCGCTTCACTGTTCAGCGCTATCTGCTCATAGCTCTCATTATCCATGAAGTAGAACAGATCTCCATCGGAATACAGATACTGCATATCTTTTCTATCAATACGCGCCTGAGGGCATTTCTCAGTGGGACGGAAAGTCTTCTCGACCACGCCGCCGCTCTTGATGTTCTTCAGCTTTGTCCTGACGAACGCCGCACCCTTTCCAGGCTTAACGTGCTGGAATTCGATAATCTGGTATACATTGTTATCGTACTCAATAGTAATACCATTTCTGAAATCACCTGCAGAAATCATACTATGTT
>JAIEKC010000209.1:0-2291 GCA_029064505.1 Acetatifactor sp. | reverse complement strand
ATAGCCTCTCGGAATCTTCCATCCGCTTATCAAGCGGCTTTCCTGAAATCGTTCCGGGCGATTCTCCGCTTTTTCGGATATCCTTTAACCGCGATGCCTGATTCTGCTTCCTGAGATTCCGAGAGACTATTGCCGGAACATGGTTCTGCCGGACCGCGTCTCAGTCGGATTCACCCATATCCGAGACATCACCGGAACCGATATCCAGCATGTTTACCGTGCGCCGCTTCAGCCGCGCTTCTTCCGACTTCTGTAAAATAAAATCCTTTACAGCCTTGGAATTCCTGATATGTGCCAGAATGAGCGTAGGATGTGTGGTGTCCCCGGTATAGCAGGTCACTGTTCCCAATCCCGCCAGCTTCTCAAGTAAGGTCGCACTGCGTTCCACATCCTGTACCTTGTACATATAACAGTCGTTTTCCACAGTCTTTAACAGCCCTTCGTCGATCGTGATCATATCTTCTTTGATCGTATACTTGGTAAAAGTAAAGGGTAATCCTAAAAATAACCATCGTTTTCTTTCTACAAACTCCATATGAATGTCCATACCTTTCCGTGCTCCGCGGCACACTGACCGTTACCGTTCACTCTGTGACATAAAAGCGTCCGTTCCCCTCTATTATATCCTAATTCCGACAATATTCAAGCACAGAATATTTTCCTTTCATTCCCGGGTTATCGGACCTGAGCGGCACGGATTCCGGAGCGTGTATGAGAACAGCATATCTTTAGAAAAGTCAATGAAAATTCCAAAACGAAAAATTTATAAGTACAAGAATGTGGTAACGACAGACTGTGATTGAGAAAAACGGGATAATATATATGGAAACAAGCTATAAATTATGTTACAATAGGTGTATCAGATAACTTTCTTATATAAATGAAGGAGGTGGAAAGATATGCCAACAAATGAAAAAGAATTAAACAGTAATCTGTTTGATCAATTAACGATTGTTGAAAGAATAGAACGCTGTTTAGCGAATGGTGGAGAAGAAGCTGCAAAAGCAGAAATTGAAATTCTTAAAAAGGAAATCAATCGTAAACTTTATCAACAACCACCAATAAAAAGCGAGTGATCGTTTTAAAAACGGCTCAAATGCCATTGCAAGCGTAAATTTAAAAGCGTGCAACGGGCAAAAAGACTATGATGGTTTATGCAGGTCAATAAATAAATCCGTTAAACCGTATCGGCGTTGGAAGATAGGAAAGAGATGCCATCACATTTATTTAGAAATATTGGTTCACAAACGAAAAACAGGGCGCTTAACGTGCAGTCGACGTAACAAAAAAAGTCCCGGAATCCGCCACCAGAGCGGGTTTCAGGACTTTTTTAACTAAAAGGCTGTCAAAGACGGGATTATATCCTAATTCCGACAATATTCAAGCAAAGAATATTTTCCTTCCATTCCCGGGTGATCGGACCTGAGCGGCACGGATTCCGGAGCGTGTATGAGAACAGCATTAAAGCCCGGCTCCGGGGCACATTGCAATTTTGACTTCGCAGGAGAGAGGGACAGAACTGTCAGATTGCGCAGAAAGAAGCTTTCTTGTGCAGATTTCCGGTATTTATCTTTTGAACCAGACATGGTACACTGACAGTACGCGCAGTGTTTTCGAGATTGGTTCTGAATCGTTACCATAAAGTTATATCATCAATACGCATATATTATTGAAACAGGAAAAGAGGGTAACAAAATGAGTTGTCTGGGTAATTTATTATGGTTCCTATTCGGCGGATTTATCAGCGGACTCAGCTGGTGTCTGGCCGGAATTCTCTGGTGCATCACGATCATCGGCATCCCGGTGGGCACACAATGCTTTAAATTCGCCGCGTTAAGCTTTTTCCCTTTCGGCAAAGAAGTGACTTACGGCGGCGGGGCAGGCTCGCTGATCCTGAATGTCATCTGGCTCATCGTCTCAGGGCTGCCTCTGGCACTGGAGCATCTTGCCATAGGTCTGGTGCTCTGCATCACCATTATCGGGATTCCCTTTGGGCTGCAGCAGTTCAAGCTGGCAAAACTGGCACTTATGCCCTTCGGCGCAACGGTACAGTAACCTTTTCCCGCATCCGGAGACGCCGCCCTGCATGAAAGTCCGGGGGGCAGCCGTGGATGCGCACAAACCCGCAAGGCGGCACTCCGCCTTGCGGAAGCGGGAAGCGGGTTCGGCGCACAGCTGTCGCGCAGGATGATCAGGAGAGCTGATTTGGACTGGGACGATCCAGCAACTCCTCCACCTCCACAAAGCAGGCCACCGTCCTGTCCTCGCTGACGGGATAGTTAAAGTAGATC
>JAIEKC010000208.1:0-2248 GCA_029064505.1 Acetatifactor sp. | reverse complement strand
GTAATAATGAGAGGGTGCAGGAAGCAGAACCGGCTGCCACAAACGGTGACCGGCATAGGAGGAGGTCAGATATGACAATGATACTGAAGGAGTTAATGGAGCCGGGGCAGGAGTATTCACCAATTCCCTTTTGGTTCTACAATGATGCCTTTGACGAGGAGAAGGTGAGAAAGCAGCTTGCCGACTATGTGGAGAAGGGTGTGAACGGTTTCGTGCTGCATCCCAGGATCGGTGTACCGGAGAATATGCCTTATCTCTCCGACGAGTACTTTGCGGCGGTGCGGTTTATCGTGCAGACAGCGGACTCTCTGGGAATGAAGGTGGTCCTGTATGACGAGGGAATGTATCCTTCCGGTTCCGCCCACGGAATGGTAGTGGCGGCCGATCCGGAATATGCCTCCAAGGGTATTATATTGCTGGAGAAGGAAGCAGCGGAGGAAAAGCTTGCCAAGGAGCCTTCCGCACAGGTGATCGCTGAGCTGGAGAACGGGAAGAAGATTGTTTACGGCTTTACGGGCGGCACCATCCGTGGTATCCATTTTGGTGAGGATGACGGGGAGGCGGGGGCGCCTGCGTCCGCGGATATTTTGAATCCCGACGCGGTGGATGAGTTCATCCGACTCACCCACGATAAATATTATGAGAATCTGAAGGAGTATTTCGGAAATACGGTCTTTGCCTTCTTTACTGATGAACCTTGTGCTTTGGGAAGAAATGCGGCGAATTACAGAGAGTGGTGCAGGGGACTGGAGGAGGAGATCCTTGCCGCAGGCGGCAGGCTGGAGGAACTGGAAGGCCTGTTTATCAGGACCGGAGCAGTGGCAGGGAGAGAGGATGTGATCTCCACCGTAGAGAATCCCACTGTCATACTGTATCATCAGCTGATCAGGAAAAAGCTCCGGGATATCTTCTACGCCAGACTGTCAGGTTGGTGCGAGAGCCACGGCATTGCTCTGATGGGACATCCCGCGGAGAGCAACGATATCGAGGAAGAGCTGTTCTTCCACATTCCCGGGCAGGATCTGATCATGCGCAGAGTATCTCCGGAGACGGGGGGCCTGCGGGAGTTCGATTCCGTACAAGCAAAGCTGTCTGCGGATATTGCAAGGCACTTGGGAAGGCGGCGCAACGCAAACGAATGCTTTGGCGTCTGCAACAGGAATAATATTCCCTGGTATTTTACCGCGGGGGATATGAAATGGTATATCGACTGGCTGGGGCAGCGCGGCGTCAATCTGTTTGTTCCACATGCTTTCTACTATAGTGTGCTGGGGCAGAGAAAGGGAGAGCGTCCCCCCGATGTAGGTCCCAATAATATCTGGTGGAAGCATTACCGCAGATTTTCGGACTATTTTAAGAGGCTGTCCTGGCTGATGACGGATTCCGTCAACGGGGCGAAAGTGGCTGTTCTCTGTGACAACAATAAGGCTCCCTATGAGGAGATCGCCTGTCTGTATGAGAATCAGATCGAGTTCAATTACCTGCCTGCGGCGGTTCTGAAAAAGGCCATGCATGAACAGGCGGCGCCCGACGGGACAATGACGGATAAGGCGCCAGCTGATCGGGAAGCGTCCTACAGAATATCGGACGGGAATACAGCGTTGGTAAAGGACGGCAGGCTCTGCATTGCGGGCTATGAATACAGTGTGATCCTGAACACCCTGGGCGAGAGCTATGAAAAGCTGCTGCCTGCGGGAGTGAGGACGGTACATACCGGCGAAGAGCTGGTTGGCGACCATTCGCTTAAGAGTGGGCTGACGCTGAAAGAGCATTGCGAAACGGTGAGATTGAACACCCTGACCAAGGATGGAACTACCATGTATCTGCTCGGAAATGAGGGCGACACTCTTGTCAGGACAGAAGTGTCAGTGGATTCTGACACGGAGGTTATCCTATTTGATCTCTGGAAGGGAGAAGCTTACAGCCTTGGAAAGACAGCCTTTGAGCTGAACCTGGCGCATTATATGGCGTTTAAGAAAAATTTGACCGTTGCTCTGTTCAGCCTGGAGATGAGCAAGGAACAGCTGGTGAACAGAATGTTTTCCCTGGAATCCAACGTGGATGCGCAGAAACTCCGCACGGGCCAGCTGAACGATCAGGAGTGGGAGCGGCTGATCGAGAGCGCGGGAACCATAGGAAAGTCCAAGTTGATTATAGACGATACGCCGGGTATCAGTATTTCCGAGCTGCGGTCAAAATGCAGAAAATATAAGCTGGAGCACGATTTGTCTATTGTTATGATCGACTA